>DASXYO010000097.1:0-4002 GCA_036502465.1 Chthoniobacterales bacterium | reverse complement strand
GGTTTCGGTTACCAGAAGGGGGAGTATGCGCTGACGCATTACGCGGCCCATCGCGAAGGAGATTCCGTGCTGGTGAAAATCGAGAAGCGCAGCGGCAGTCAGGCTGTGCCTGAGCGCGTCACTCAAGTCCGGGTCATCACGGATGACGGAGTCATGGAAGGTAGCGGAGCGGAGACGAAAGAGATCCGGATCGAAAAAAAGTAACGCTTGCGCAAGGATATTTCGTAAGACCTTCCTGCGTCCGACTTCCGTATAGTTTTACGGAATGTCTGACGAACTCGACCCGCATTCGAGTCCCCCGGGCGACTCTCTTGATGAGATCCTTATCTTCGGAGGTGTCGAGACGCGCCGGAAATTTCTAAAAAAAGTCGCGGGCACGAGCGCCGCGCTGACTTTCGGTCCGGGCCTGATGAGCTTATCCAATCTGCACGCCGCCAATGTAGCCGCGGCGCCAAATCCTTCCGCTACGATGGTAAACGTCCAACTCAAGATAAACGGCGCGGTCCACAAACTGCACCTGGACCCGCGGGTCACACTGCTCGATTTGCTCCGGGAGAATCTCCTGCTGACCGGTTCCAAGAAAGGTTGCGATCACGGGCAGTGCGGTGCCTGCACAGTCCTCGTCAACGGACGGCGCGCTAACGCCTGCCTGCTTCTCGCCGTCACGTTGGAAGGCGACGAGATCACGACCATCGAAGGCCTTGCGCAGGGTGGAAAATTGCATCCGATGCAGGCCGCCTTCGTCGCGCACGATGGTTTCCAATGCGGTTATTGCACGCCGGGCCAGATCTGTTCCGCGGTCGCCTGCGTCCAGGAAGGTCACGCCAAGGACGATGCGCAGATTCGTGAATTCATGAGCGGCAACCTCTGCCGCTGCGGCGCTTATCCGAACATCGTCGACGCGATCAAGGAAGCGCGCGGTCAAATGGCAGGCGGCGCGTCATGACTCCGTTTACCTATTCCCGCGCGAGCGATCCACAGGGCGCGATCAGCGGCGTGGCGGGAAATCCGAAGGCGAAATTTCTCGGTGGCGGCACCAATCTGGTCGACCTCATGAAGATGGGCGTCGAGCGCCCCGAACAGCTCGTCGACATCAACCGTCTCGATCTCGCGAAGGTGGAGGAATTGCCTAACGGCGGCGGTATTCGCATCGGCGCGCTGGTCCGCAACTCTGACCTTGCCGAGCACCAGCTTATTACCTCGCGCTATCCGGTCTTGAGCGAAGCGCTCCTCTCCGGCGCGAGCCCGCAACTGCGCAACCTTGCCACTACCGCCGGCAATCTGCTGCAGCGCACGCGCTGCTATTATTTCTACGACCCGGCCTTCCCGATGTGCAACAAGCGCGTCCCCGGGAGCGGTTGCGGCGCGCTCGAAGGCTACAACCGCATCCACGCCATCCTCGGCCAGAGCGAGCAATGCATCGCGACGCACCCAAGCGACATGTGTGTCGCGATGGCCGCGCTCGACGCCCTCGTCCGTGTGCAGGGTCCGAACGGCGAACGCACCATTCCATTTGCCGATTTTCATCGTCTCCCGGGCGACACGCCGAACGTCGACACAAACCTTCAGCCTAACGAATTGATCACGGCGGTGGATCTGCCGGCGATTCCGTTCGCGACCCGCTCGCATTATTTGAAAGTGCGCGACCGGGCCAGTTACGCCTTCGCCCTCGTCAGCGTGGCGGCGATTCTGGAATTGGAAAACGGCACGATCAAATCCGCCCGCCTTGCCCTCGGCGGCGTGGCCCACAAACCGTGGCGCGCGAGCAAGGCCGAGCAGGCGTTGGCCGGGAAAAAACCGGACGCCGCAGCCTTTAAGACCGCCGCCGAAGCGGAACTAGCCGCCGCCAAGGGCTACAAGTACAACACCTTTAAGATTGAGCTCGCGAAACGCGCCATCACCCAGGCGCTCACCACCGTGGCAGCGAAGTCATGAAAACGCACGTGGCAGATTCCGGGGAGCGCACGCGCCCTCGCGTGCTGGCGACGGCGCCCTCGCCGTCGCGAACTTTTCCTCCGGCCCTGGTCGAGCCGTCGTTAGGCGCGATTTTCTTTTCGGCCTTGCCTTCCCCCGTTTTCGGCGAGGCGCCGAAAACTGCGCGCGAGGGCGCGTGCGCTCCCCGGACCGCCCACCCAACGTTTATCGCTCATGGCTAAGACAAACATTCTCGGACCAGCTCGCGATCGCGTCGACGGACCGCTCAAGGTTCAGGGCCAGGCCAAGTATGCGGTGGAATTTGAGATACCGCGGTGCGCTATCGCCTGGCCGGTGGAAAGCAACATCGCCAGCGGAAAAATTACCGCGATCGACGACAAGGCGGCGCGCTCGGTCCCCGGCGTTCTTGCCGTCCTGACTCACGAGAACGCGCCGAAGTTAAAAGATATCAGCGGCTCCGACGAAGACGCGCTCAGTCACGGCATCCGCAACGAACTGCGCCCGCCGCTCTCCGATAACCAGGTTTCCTACGCCGGGCAATATGTCGCCCTCGTTGTTGCCCAGACCATCGAGCAGGCGCGTCATGCTGCTTCGCTCGTTAGGGTGAGTTACGCGTCCGAGCCGGCGCTGTTGACCTTGGAAGACGCGAACAAGGCCAAGAAACCGAAAAAGAATCAGGACGAAAAAGTCCAGCTCCAGAAAGGCGACGTGGAGCCGGCGCTCGCCAATCGTGATCTCATTCGCGTCCACCAGACTTACATCACTCCGACCGAGACTCACAACCCGATCGAGACCTCGGGCACGATCGCGGCCTGGGAAGGGAAAGATAAGCTGACCGTTTGGGACGCGACCCAATTCGTGAAAGGTGTGCAGAGCATTCTTGCCCGCAGTTACGGATTGGACGTGCCGAACGTGCGCGTCATTTGTCCTTTCGTCGGCGGCGCGTTTGGCTGCAAGGGCGCCCTCTGGCCGCACGTCTTCCTCGCAACCATGGCGGCGAAGGCGACCGGTGTGCCGGTGAAATTGCATCTTCCGCGCAAGGCGATGTTTACCGGCACTGGGCATCGCACGCCGACCTACCAGACGATTTCCCTGGCCGCGACTTCAAATGGAAAACTACAGGCGATCAAACATGTCACCGACACGCTGACGTCGCCGGTCGGCGAATTCGTCGAGACCGTCGGTGCACGCTCCACCGGCGTCATGTATGCGAGCGAGACGATCAAGGTCGAGGAGACGGTTTTTCCGGTAAACATCGCGACGCCCACCTTCATGCGCGCGCCCGGCGAATGCCCGGGTGTTTTCGCCCTCGAATGCGCGCTCGATGAACTTTCCTACCTCCTCCAGAGGGATCCGGTCGAGGTCCGCCTGGCGAACTACGCCGCCAATCATCCGATCAAAGACGTCCCTTTCAGCGCCAAGCATCTGAAAGAAGCCTACCAAGTCGGCGCGGAGAAATTTGGCTGGTCGAAGCGCAACTACCAGACCGGCCAAATGCGCGACGGAAATCTCCTCGTCGGCTGGGGCATGGCGACTGCGACTTATCCCGCGCACAAATGGTCCGCCGCCGCGAAAGCCATTCTGCATGCCGACGGCAGCGCCACCGTGCAATGCGCGACGCACGATCTCGGGACCGGCGCCTACACCGCCTTCACCCAAATCTCTTCCGAAATGCTCGGCATCCCGTTTGAGAAAGTGAAATTCGAGCTCGGCAAATCCGACTATCCGTTTGGCCCCGTCGCGGGCGGATCGAATTCCACCGCCACCGTCGGCACCGCCATCCACGATGTCGCGCGACTTTTGCACGAGGCCCTCGCCGAGCTCGCGGTCAAGGACGCGAAGTCACCCCTTCATGGAGAGCAGCCCGACCACATCGCGATGACCGCGCCCGGCCGGATCGGATTGAAAAAGAATCCGCAAAAGTCCGACAGCTACACCGACATCCTGCAGCGGGCGGGCAGGAAAACGCTCGAGGTCGAGAGCCAATTGAAGGAGCCCGAGGAAAACAAGAAGCTCGTCTTCCAATCCTGGGGCGCGCATTTCTGCGAAGTGAAAATCGACCCGCTC
>DASXYO010000096.1:0-14397 GCA_036502465.1 Chthoniobacterales bacterium | reverse complement strand
GACGAGGGGCTAAAAGGCGATTATCCGGCGGCCGAAAAGGTCGACCGAACAATCATTCGCATCGGTCAGCGCCGGAACGACCCGGCGATGACCGCCGTCGGCCAGACTCTGGGCGGCGGCGTTTTGCGCGAAGCGGGCGATTACAACGCAGGGCTCGCCATGTTCCGGGAAGCGCTTGCCTATTACGACCGGGATCCGAAACCGAGCGTCGAGAAAATGAGCGTCTGCCAGGGGCTGGGCATAACCTATCTCCAGCAGGGAAATTTCCGCCTTGCCCTAACGAATCTGCAACGCGCCCTGCACTTGGCGCGCGAGCTGCATGACCCGCGCGGTATCATTCCCGCGCTCAACAGCCTGGGCGAGCTTTTCCGCACCCAGGGCCAGCCGGAACGCGCGCTCGAGCTCTACGAACAGGCGCGCCGCGAAGTGGGCGATGACTCGGCCTGGAACATGGCTTTCATTTTCAACAACATCGGCATGGCCTACGAGGCGATGGGAGAGAGCGGGAAAGCGATCGAGAACATCAACCGCTCGCGCGTCGTGGCGAAGAAGGTAAACTTCCGGCCGCGGGTCGCGACCGCGCTTGCCGTCTTGGGGCAGCTGCATCTGGCGGCGAACGAGCCGGCAGAAGCGGCCAGAAATTATCAACAAAGTCTCGACCTCAGTCGCGAGCTGCACGACAAGGCCTCGCAAGCTCGCGCGCTCGTCGGACTATCGGAAACGCTCCGCTCGCGAAAGCAATTCGCTCCCGCGCTCGATGATGTGAACGCGGCGATCCAGATCTATCGCGATGTCGAGGCGCACGACGCGCTGATCGACGCACAGACCGAGGCCGGCCGCTGCCTGCTGTCGTTAGGCAAAACAGAAGAAGCCGCTTCGGCTTTCGACGCGGCGATCTCCGAGATGGAAAAACTTCGCGGCCAGGTGGTCGGCGGCGCGGAGGAATCGGAACGCTTTTTTGGCCCACGGATCGCGCCTTATCACGAGATGGTGGCGCTTCTCCTCGACGAAGGAAAACCAGAGGACGCCCTCATCATTGCCGAGCGCGCCAGCGCCCGCGCCCTCCTTGACATTCTGGCCAACGGTCGCAGCCAAACGCCTCTTCCGCCTAACGACCGTGCGGCGGAGCAAAGCGCCCGGTTGGACGCCAAACTCGCAGTGGCTAATCGGCGTTTGCAGGAGGAAAAGGCCGATTCTTCTCCCGCACAGTTGGAAAGATTGAGCGCCGATCTCAATCACCTCCGCGCCGAGCGCGAGATTTTCGACGCCCAATCGACGAGTCGGGAAACGGTTCCGTCAGCACAGCCGCTCACGTTGGCGGAACTTTCTCCGCTGTTGCGAAAGGGCAAAAACGTCCTGCTCAAGTTCGTCGTCACACCCGATCGCACTTTCCTGTTTGTCGTTTCCGAGAAGGACGGCACCCCGTCTTTGCAGACATTCGCCGTCGCCCTAGCAGAGAATGATCTAGCCCGGCGAGTTGCGGAGTTCCGCGCGCTTCTTGCCGAACGGGGACTTGATTGGCAAGAACCGGCGCACGCACTTTACACGACCCTCTTGCAGTCCTCGGAAGCGCTTTGGAAAAGCGCTTCCAGCCTAACGATCATTCCGGACGGTCCGCTTTGGGAGCTCCCATGTCATGCACTGCAGAACGCGCAGCACCATTCCCTGCTCGAAGAGCATGCGGTGAGCTACGCGCCCTCCCTCGCCTTCCTCGCGCGAGTGCGCGCGAAAGCGACGCTCGAACCAAAGGCGCCGCGACTCTTCGCGCTGGCCGATCCCGCACTGGCGCCCAAGAAAAGCGACGCGGCGACTTTTTCGGCCCCGCTCATCGACAAAGCGTGGGAGACGCTTCCGGCCTCCGACAAACAGGTTGCGGAATTGGAAAAGATTTACGCTCCGGCAGAGAATCTTGTCCTGACCGGGGCGGCCGCTCGGGAAGATACCTTCAAGCACCGCGCGGGGGATTTCGACATTCTTCACTTTGCCACCCACGGCGTGATCAACGACCGCGCTCCGCTCTATTCCTACCTCCTCATGTCACAGCGCGATCTTTCGCCTAACGAGGACGGTTTGCTTGAAGCCTGGGAGCTCACGCGAATGAAATTGCACGCTAGGCTCGCGGTCCTTTCCGCCTGCGAAACGGCGCGCGGCAAGATCAGCGATGGCGAGGGAACGATCGGTTTGGCCTGGGCTTTTCTCGCGGCCGGTTGTCCGGCGGAAGTGGTCAGCCAATGGAAAGTCGACAGCGCCGTCGATGGCGAGTTGATGGTGAACTTCCATCGCCGTCTGCGGGCGGGCGTGCCAGCCGCGGAGGCGTTACGGCTCGCCAGCCTCGATCTGGCAAAAAACGAAAATTACCGGCATCCATTCTACTGGGCGCCCTTTATCGTGATCGGCGAGTAGCTTCGACTTGCTCGAGGAGCTCGTTCGGGATTTTGGAATCCGGATTTCCTTTCGCGAGGGCGCGCAATTCCTCCTCTGCCGTTGCGAGCAAGCCGACGCGCGCTGCCGCAACCGCCACAATCAGGTGCGAGCCGGGGCTCTCGGCCTGCACTTTTTCGAAATCGTTCCGCGCCTGCGTGGCGAGAATGCTGAAGCGCGCTTCCGGTGCGGGTGGCCGCGGCACGCGTTCGAGCACGTCGGTGCCGTGCAGCGCCTGGACCTGCCACTGATAACTTTCGCCGGCGCGGAGCGGGGTCGACGGCTGCCATTTTGTTTGCGCGCCGTCGCTCAGACCGGTCGCGACCAGCTCGCCACTCCCGATTTCGACCACCAGTACGCGATAACCGGACGCTCCGGTGCGCGCCGTCCACTCAAATTCCGGTCGCGTTTCGCGCAAGGCGCTGGCCATTGGCCTAACGAGTCGGAACCCCGGCGCGGCCTCGTTGGGACCGGCGAGTCTTTCGCGCTCGCCGGCCCACGATTGGACCTGGGACGAAATTTCCAGCTTTCCGGTGCTGGCGGCCGCGACCACGGCCGCGCGCAGATCGCTGGGCAAACGTTGCAAGGCTTCGCTCGTCACGAGCGTTTCGCCCCCACTTCGCGAACGCGATTGCCACCAGAGGCCGCCGATCGTGAGCAGGAGCAGCGCCGCCAGCGGGAGGATCCAAAGCGTCGAGGCTCGTGGAAATCCGATCACTTTGGAGCGGCGGCCCGTTTGCTCATTCGCGCGGCCGTCGTCGGTGAGCGCATTCGTCTCCGCGCGAAAACTTCGCAGACTTTCCAAGTCTTCCGCCGCCCGCGGTGAACGCCGCAATTGCTCGCTCACTTCCAGACGGCGCAGCGGATCGAGTTTGTCATCCAGGTAATCGGCCAGGATCTCGTACGAAATTTCTTCTTCCTCGTCGGCGCGGAAAGGCGCAGCCGGCAAGCCCGTGATGGCACGGACACGCACGCGACACTCTGGGCAACTGGCCAGATGCTCGCTTGCCCGCAGCAGATCGTGCGGTGGCAGGTCGCCCCGCGCCGCAGCTTGCACCTCGTCGAGATTGAGATGTTCAGCAGCCATGACGTTTCCTTTCGTTACTGCCTCTTGACGCGAAATCTTGTCGGATATTTCTCGGCGTCTTCATTTTATCCATTCCTTCCAGGCGGCCCCTAGCCGGTCGCGCGCGACGCGGCGCAGGTTGATCACTTGCTGGCGCTCGCGCTCCAGACGAGCGCCGATCTCTAGGTCGCCTAACGGAATATCCTTCCAAATCCCAGCCAGCGTCTCCGGCGGCATCTCCAGTAACTTCGCGATCCGCCCGATCGATCCGATCCCGGATAATTCAAACTCACGCAGGACGGGCGAGTGAAGAAGAAAGGCTATGCGTTGCGGAAGCGAAAGCCGCTCCGACTCGGTCCACAGCCAGTGCAGATATTCGTTCCACTTGAGCGCATCGATCGCCGACGGGGCTGGATCCGCCAGGTCGACCGGCACCGCCGCGCCCACGGAACCGGCGTGGTCGAGCGTCTCCTTGCGATCGGAAATTTCCAACAGCTCAGCGATTACGTCGACGAGCTGTCGCAAAGGGATCGGCTGTTCGAGCCAGGTGAATAATCCCCTGACTAGGAGTGGCAGCGGCATCGTCTTGAAATTCGCGTCCCCGAAAGCGTCCAGAGCAGTCGCCGCCGGATCGGCGTAAAGCCGTTGCGCGTTCGCAGAGGACTCGGCCGGCGTGGTCCCACGCCAGCGCTCCAATCCGCACCAGCGCTCGCCGCTTTCTCCACTCCAGAGGACGAGACCGCGCAGATCGGTCCGCCCTTCGAGCAGATAGCGCAAGCGATCCGCCAGTTTCGATCGCGCCGGATAAGCGCGCCGCAAATGTTCCGCCCAGGTCGCGTAAGCGATCGCGCCGGTATAGGCGCGGAAATTCGCCAGCGGCTTCGTCTTTTCCCCGGAGCGCAGCATCAGCAACTGCCGGATCAATTCTTCGCGGACGCTGCTGTAAACGTCTTCCAACTCATTCGCCGCGAGGTTGCCCCGCGGCGAGGAAGCTTGCGCTTTGCGTTTCAAAATTCGACGCATGACCGGCCCGGCCTCGACCTCGAGGAGCCTTTGCAAATGTTGCTCGCTCTCCGCGGAAGTTTTAGCGCGCAGAAACGGATGAAGCAACGGATCCGAGGCCAACTCTGGCCGGTCTGGTTCTGGGCCGCGAGTCATGAAGCGCAATTATGGCGCAATTGTCGGCGCGTGGGGAGAGATTCTGCGTCCGACGCGCGATGACAGGTCACGGAAGGCGCGATAGATTGTGCCGATGTATCCCGAGAAGCTGCAAAATATCATCGATCTCTTTGAGCACCTGCCCGAGGTGGAGCGGCGCGAAACGCTCGTCGCCTACTCCGACAGCGCGCCGAAACAGGAGCCGCGACCGAACGAGAAATTCGACCTCGAGGATGTGCGCAAAGATGAGGAGTGCGCCGATCAGGTGGGCGTTTACCTGCAGGTCGACGACGAAGGCAAAGCGCACATCCGCATGACTCTCGGGCCCGAAGTGCAAACCCTGACCCGCGCCATGACCTCCATTCTCTGCAAGGGTCTCGACGGCGCGACCCCGCAGGAGATCCTCGATCTACCGAGCGATTTCGTAACCCGGATCGTCGGTGCCGAGCTCGTGCGAGTGCGAAGCCAGACCACCTACTACGTGCTGACGCGGATCAAGGGCGTCTGCAAAGTTTACCTCGACCGTCAGCGCGCCGCGGCCTAACGAACCGGAGCTCGACCACGACCGCCGGCCAGGGACGGCGGCGACCGATCGTGGCGTGGCGATTCTCTCGACCTCGGCTTGTTTTTGCATACGCTCCCGCTGCGCATGCCGCGGAACGACCAACTGCACAAAATTCTCCTTATCGGCTCGGGCCCGATCATCATCGGCCAGGGCTGCGAGTTCGATTATTCCGGCGTCCAAGCCTGCAAGGCGCTGCGCGAGGAGGGTTACGAGGTGGTGCTCGTGAATTCCAATCCGGCTACGATCATGACCGATCCGGAGTTCGCCGATCGCACTTACATCGAGCCGATCTCGCCCGAAGTGATCGAGTCTATTCTGGAACGGGAAAAACCGGACGCCATTCTCCCCACCATGGGCGGGCAAACCGCGCTCAACGCCGCGATGGAACTGAACCGGAACGGCGCGCTCGTTAGGCACGGAGTCCAGTTGATCGGGGCGAATGCGCTCGCGATCGCGAAAGGCGAGGATCGCCAGCTTTTCAAGGAAGCGATGGTGCGGATCGGGCTCGATGTGGCGCGCTCCGGGATCGCACGCTCGCTCGCCGACGCGGAGCGGGTCGCGGCCGAGATCGGCAGTTTTCCGCTCATCATTCGCCCGGCCTTCACGCTCGGCGGTTCGGGCGGCGGCATCGCCTACAATCGTGAAGAGCTCGCTTCGATCGTCGAGAACGGTCTCGATCTTTCGCCAGTCAGCGAAGTGCTGATCGAGGAATCATTGTTAGGCTGGAAGGAATTCGAGATGGAGGTGATGCGCGACCGGGTCGACAACTGCGTCGTCGTCTGCTCGATCGAAAACCTCGATCCGATGGGCGTGCATACGGGCGATTCGATCACGGTCGCGCCCGCGCAAACCCTGACCGACCGCGAATACCAGACGATGCGCGACGCTTCGTTCGCGGTCATTCGCGAGATCGGGGTCGAAACAGGCGGCTCGAACATCCAGTTCGCGATCAACCCGGACAATGGGCGAATGGTCGTGATTGAAATGAACCCGCGGGTCTCGCGTTCGAGCGCGCTGGCTTCCAAGGCCACGGGGTTTCCGATTGCCAAGATCGCGGCCAAGCTCGCGGTCGGCTACACGCTGGACGAAATCCGGAACGACATTACGCGCGAGACCCCGGCGAGTTTCGAGCCGACGATCGATTATTGCGTGGTCAAGGTTCCGCGTTTCACCTTTGAGAAATTCCCCGAAGCCGACTCCACCCTGACGACGCGGATGAAAAGCGTCGGGGAAGCGATGGCGATCGGGCGCACCTTCAAGGAAGCGTTGCAAAAGGCGCTGCGCTCGCTCGAGATCAAGCGTTTCGGGCTCTGCGGCGATGGACGTGAGACGCGGGTCGATGCCGATACGCTGCGGCGCAAATTGAGTGTGCCGAACGCGGAACGGACCTTCTATTTGGCACAGGCTTTTCAGGACGGGATGTCGATCGAAGAGGTCTTCGGCCTGACGAAGATTGACCCGTGGTTTTTGCGGAATATCGCCCAGATCGTGGCGGCGTCGCAGAGTCTGCGGGCTGGAAGCCCGCTCGACGGATCAGGCGGGACGCCTGAGTTACGGCGCTTCAAACGGCTCGGGTTTTCCGATCGGCAGCTCGCTCATTCGTTTGGCACGAGCGAAGAGGAAGTTCGCGCGGGTCGCATCGCTGCCGGCGTCGTTCCGACTTATCGCCTGGTCGATACCTGCGCGGCGGAGTTCGAGGCCTACACGCCGTATTATTATTCCACCTACGGCGACGAGAACGAGATTCGCCCGGGCACGAAACGCAAAATCATGATCCTCGGGGGCGGTCCGAACCGGATCGGCCAGGGAATCGAGTTCGACTATTGTTGCGTCCACGCCGCCTTTGCCCTGCGCGAGCTCGGGATCGAAACGATCATGGTGAACTCGAACCCGGAGACGGTCTCGACCGACTACGACACGAGCGACAAACTCTATTTCGAGCCGCTGACGCACGAGGACGTCCTCAACATTTACGAACAGGAAAAACCGGACGGCGTGATCGTGCAGTTCGGCGGCCAGACGCCGCTCAATCTCGCGGCTGGATTGAAGGCGGCCGGTGTTCCGATCATCGGCACGCAACCGGAGAGCATCGAGCTGGCAGAGGATCGAAAACTTTTTGCCGAGATGCTCGACCGGCTCGGACTGCGGCAGACACCGAGCGGCTCGGCTACGAGCGAAGACGAAGCGATCGCGATCGCGGGACGAATCGGTTATCCCGTGCTCGTTAGGCCGTCATTTGTCCTCGGCGGTCGCGCGATGGAGCTGGTCTATCACGCGGAGGATCTGCGTCGCTACATGCGGAGCGCGATCGAAGTCAGCTCAAAGCGGCCGGTCCTGGTCGATCGTTTTCTCGAGGACGCGATCGAGGTGGATGTCGATTGCATCGCCGACGGCGAGATCGCGGTCGTGGGCGCGATCATGGAGCACATCGAGGAGGCCGGCATTCACAGCGGCGACAGCGCCTGCGTCATCCCGACGTTTTCGCTCTCGCGCGCGATCCTCGACGAGATCACGAGCGCGACGAAAGCGATGGCCAAGGAACTCAAAGTGCGCGGCCTGATGAACGTCCAGTTCGCGGTCAAGGGCGACAAACTTTACGTCCTCGAAGTGAACCCGCGCGCCTCGCGCACGGTGCCGTTTGTGAGCAAGGCGATCGGCGTGCCGCTGGCCAAACTGGCCGCCAAAGTGATGACCGGGGCTTCGCTCCGCGAGCTCGGTTTCACGGAGGAAATCGTGCCGACGCACTACTCGGTGAAGGAAGCGGTTTTTCCCTTTCTCCGTTTCGAAGGATTCAATATTTCGTTAGGCCCGGAAATGAAATCGACCGGCGAAGTGATGGGGATCGACGCCGATCTCGGGCTCGCCTTCGCCAAATCGCAGCTCGCCAGTCAGTGGCCGTTACCGACCGCGGGCAACGTCTTCATCAGCGTGAAGGACGCCGACAAGCCGAACGTGATCGCGGTCGCGCGCGAATATGCCGACCTCGGCTTCGGGATCATCGCCACTTCCGGCACCGCCGACATGCTTGTCTCGGCCGGCGTCGAGGTCACAAAAGTGTTCAAGATCGCGGAAGGCCGGCCGAACGTGCGCGACCTGGTGAAGAACGGGCAAATCCAGTTCATCATCAACACCCCGAGCGGCAAGATCCCGCGCGAGGATGAAGTGAAAATCCGTACCGCCGCGTTGGCCGAACGGATCCCGATCGTGACCACGATTCGTGCTGCCAACGCCAGCGCCAAGGGCATTCGTTCCCTGCAAAAGGGAGCGCTCACCGTGCGCAGCCTGCAGGAATATCACGCCACCGCCAAATCGGCGACCGGTGCGCCTAACGAAAAAGCGCCGGCAGCTTGAGGAGCGTGTTGTAGACGCCCCAGATCAGCGGCACGCCGACCACCACCCACGAGACCAGCAGCATGACTGCGTTTCCGCTCGATTTGGTTTCGTTCGCCATATGTTCTTCCTATTTGGAACCCGGGTTGCCTTTGAAATGGTAGCGCTCCGCGACCGGGCGGACGCAGAGATTGCAAATGAGCCCGATGATGAGCAAACCGGCCATGAGATACATCGTGGGAGCATAGAGTCCGACTCCACTCGCTCCGCGAGCCTTCAGGTAAACCCGGATATAATTGACCAGAACCGGCCCAAGAACTCCGGCGACCGACCACGCTGTCAGCAACCGCCCATGAATGGCGCCGACCTGCATCGTGCCGAAAAGGTCCTTCAAATACGCCGGGACCGTTGCGAATCCAGCGCCATACATGCTGATAATGATGCAGCAAATGGCGACGAAGAAGACCGCGCTTCCGCTATGTCCGGCGAGCGGGATGAGGCAATAAAGAATCGCACCTAACAACAGATAGATGACGTAGATGACCTTACGCCCGGTGTAATCGCTGGCCGAGGACCAGACGAAACGGCCGGCCATGTTAAAGAGACTGAGCAACGCGACGAAGGCACCCGCCGCTGCGGCCAGGACTTTCCCGGGGAACATTTCCTGAATCATCGGCGAAGCCTGTTCGAGAATCCCAATCCCGGCGGTGACGTTGAAGCAAAGAACGATCCAGAGAAGCCAGAACTGCGGCGTGCGCCAAGCCTGGTCGACCGTCACATTCGCGGTCGTGATCAGACCGTTGGATTTCGCCGGCGGGATATAGCCCGCCGGTTTCCAATCGGCCGCCGGCACGCGCACAATGAAGGAACCAAACATCATGTAACAAAAGTAAACGATGCCGAGGACGATGAAGCTCTTGCCGACTCCTACGCTCGTCGCGCTCTTGAAGGTATTCATGAGCAGGAGACTTAGATTCGACCCGATAAAAGCGCCGCCGCCAAAGCCCATGATCGCCATTCCGGTCGCCATGCCGGGCCGGTCGGGGAACCATTTTACGAGAGTCGAAACGGGCGAGATATAACCGAGACCGAGACCGCAGCCTCCGATCACGCCGTAGCCGAGATAAATGAGCCAGAGCTGGTGCCACCAAACCCCGAAAGCCGAAACAACAAAGCCGCCGCCAAAACAAAGGGCCGCCACCGCCATCGTTTTGCGGGGGCCGACCCTTTCCACCCAGCGCCCAAACACAGCCGCCGAAGCGCCCAGGAAAAGGATGGCGATGCTGAAGATCCAGGCCAGTTGCGGCTGGGTCCAGTCGTTAGGCGCAGGCGCCGTGATCCCAATGGCCTTGGTGAGTGGCAGTTTGAAAACGCTGAAGGCGTAGACCTGCCCGATCGACAGATGCACCGCGAGGGCGGCGGGCGGAACCAGCCAGCGGCTAAAGCCGGGACCGGCAACAGTATTTTCTCGGTCGAAGAATCCCATTTGCGCGAAGTGAATCCGAACTGCGTCTTTAGGCAAAGGAAAATTTGCGTCTTTGACGTGCTTTCCCGACCGATGTCACACGTCCGTAACAAAAACTCGAACAAATTCTAAGAAGCTGGCGCGCTCCGCATTGAATCACTGCGGCCAAACACGCATCTTCGTGCGATAAATTTGTGATGTCGTCCCTGGTCGATCTCATCCTCGAATGGCCCCTCATGCGCCAGATCGTCGAAGGCAAAGACGGCACGGGCCTCGAAGCGATGTCGGATAAGACGCGCGAGATGCATGCGCGCATCGATGACGCGCAGGTGGCGCGCTCCATTTGCCCCTACTGCGGCGTCGGTTGCGGGCAGCTCATTTACCACAAGGACGGGAAGCTGGTTTCGATCGAGGGCGATCCGGAATCGCCCATCTCGCAGGGGAATCTTTGCCCGAAAGGCGCGGCTTCGTTTCAACTTCTCACCCAGCCGCGGCGCGAGATGAAGGTGAAATATCGCGCGCCGCGCGCGAAAACGTGGACCGAGATTTCGCTCGACCATGCGATGTCGATGGTGGCCGAGCGCGTTTGGGATTCGCGCCAGCGCAGCTTCATTCACGAAGAGAATGGCTCGATCGTGAATTACACCAAGGCGATCACCCACCTGGGTGGCGCCACCCTCGATAACGAGGAAAATTATCTCATCAAGAAACTCTTCGCCGGAGGCCTGGGCATGGTATGCGTGTCGAACCAGGCCCGGATATGACATAGCAGCACGGTGCCCGGTCTGGGCACCTCCTTCGGCCGGGGCGGAGCTACGACCGCGCAACAAGATCTGGCGAACTCGGACTGCATTTTAATCGAGGGCTCCTCGATGGCGGAGGCGCATCCGGTCGGATTTCGCTGGGTGATGAAGGCGAAGGAAAAAGGCGCGACCGTTATTCACGTCGATCCGCGCTTTTCACGGACGAGCGCGCTGGCCGATATCTGGGTGCCAATCCGCGCCGGGACCGACATCGCCTTTCTTGGCGGACTCGTTAGGCACGTGCTCGAGAACGATCTTTTCTTCCGCGAATACGTCGTCCATTACACCAATGCCTCCTGCCTTCTGCGGGAAGATTTTCGCGACACGGAAGACATCGGCGACGCCTATTTCTCCGGCTGGAACGAGCAGGAGCGGAAATACGAAGGCGACAGCTGGCTTTACCAAGGCGACAACCTCGGCTTTCCGCAGCGCGACTTTTCGCTGCAGGATCCACGCTGCGTTTTCCAGAAACTGAAACGCCATTACGCGCGCTACACGCCCGAGATGGTGGAGAAGATCTGCGGCATCTCGCCGGAGATTTTCGCCAAGGTGGCAACCGCCCTGACGAGTGCTTCCGGTCCCGACAAAACCGCCGCGATCTGTTACGCCGTCGGCTGGACGCAACATTCCAAGGGCGTCCAGATCATTCGCACCGCCGCCATCCTGCAGCTTTTGTTAGGCAACATCGGCCGGCCCGGTGGCGGGATTCTCGCGCTACGCGGTCACGCTTCCATCCAGGGATCGACCGATATCCCGACGCTCTACGACATTTTGCCCGGCTATCTCTCGATGCCGCGCGCGGCCAAAGGCGAAGATTCGCTGGCCGATTACCTCAAGAAAAACAGCAAGCAGACCGGCCTTTGGGCAAATTTTCCCGCCTATTTCGTCAGCTTGATGAAGGCCTATTACGGCCGGCGCGCCACGAAAGAGAACGACTACGGCTACGATTGGATCCCGAAGCTGACCGGCGCCCATTCCTATTACGATTTCCTCTACGACACGCTCGACGGAAAAGTCGAAGGCATGTTCATCATGGGCCAAAATCCGGCGGTCGGCGCGCAAAACGCGCGGCTCGAACGCAAGGCGCTCGCCAAACTGAAATGGCTCGTGGTGCGCGATCTGGTTGAGATCGAGTCGGCCTCTTTTTGGTACGACTCTCCCGAGATCGCGCGCGGCGAACTGAAAACCGAGGAAATCGACACGGAAATTTTCTTCTTTCCGGTCGCTGGCCACGCCGAGAAGGAAGGCGCATTTACCCAAACCCAGCGTCTCGTGCAATGGCGCGAAAAAGCGGTCAATCCACCGGGCGAATGCAAGAGCGAGAGCTGGTTCCTGCATCAGCTCGCCAAGCGTCTCATCGCCAAGGCGCACGCCTCCGACGACCCGCTCGATGAGCCGCTCCGCGCGCTGGATTGGTGGTACCCGGAAGACGAGCACGGCGAGCCGAAGATGGAAGCGGTCCTGGCGGAAATTAACGGCTGGAAAACCGAGCCGGAGCCTAACGAATCTGGCGTCGTCTTTGGCAACGATGCCCTCGGCCGACCGCATCACGGCGCGCAGCTCGATAAATATCAGGAGTTGAAAGACGACGGTTCCACCGCCAGCGGCTGCTGGATTTATTGCGGCTGTCTCGGGAGCGACGGCGTAAACAAACCGAAAGCCCGCAAACCGACCAACTACCTCGGCGCCGGCTGGGGCTTTGCCTGGCCGAGCGACCGCCGGATTATCTACAACCGCGCCAGCGCCGCCCCGAACGGCGAACCGTGGAGTGAGCGCAAAAAGCTCGTCTGGTGGGACGCAACCAAGAGCGAGTGGACCGGGATCGACGTGCCCGATTTCAAGAAAGACAAGCCGCCCGATTATTTGCCTAACGGACATACCGAAGGCCTCGCCGCCCAGCGCGGGGACGCGCCTTTCATCCTGCACGAGGACGGGCTCGGCTGGCTCCATGTTCCGAAAGGTTTGCAGGACGGTCCGATGCCGGCGCACTATGAACCGCTCGAATCCCCGGTGAATAATTCGCTTTATCCGCGGGATACCAATCCCGTGGTCAACTGGTTTACTCGCGAGACGAATCGCTTCGCGCCGCCGGGCGATCCTCGTTTCCCCTACGTCCTCACCACCTATCGCCTAACCGAACACCACACCGCCGGCGGCATGAGCCGCTTCCTGCCGCACCTCGCGGAATTGCAGCCGGAGATGTTCATCGAGCTCTCGCCCGAGCTGGCGACCGAGCTCGGAATCAAGAACGGCGATGACGTTTGCGTGGTCAATCTGCGCGCCGCGGTCGGCGTGCGCGCACTCGTTAGTCGCCGGCTCCGGCCGCTCCAGATCGACGGGCAGACAATTCACCAGGTCGCGATGCCCTTTCACTGGGGCTGGGCCGGCCCGGTCCGCGGCGACACGACGAACGATTTGATGGCGATCTCGGGGGAGCCGAACGTCATCATCATGGAAACCAAGTCGCTCGTCTGCAACATCGTTCCCGGGAAGTTGCCGACCGGCCGCGCTTATCTCGATTTTCTCAACAAATACGCGCCGCAAGGCGGGCCGCCGAACCTGCATCCCGAGCAACCACCGCCCGGCGCGCCCGAAGGCGGCAAACACACCGCCGGTCATGGGCAACATGGAAAGACTGGATAGATGAATCTGGAAGCCAGGAAAATTGGGAATTTAATCGATCACGACGACTGCGCCTTTCTTCGTCCCGGCTTCCTGGTTTCAAGATTTTTCCTTATTCCATGATCGGCGAAGGCATTCAGAGCACGAATCAGCAGCGACACACTTTTGTCGCCGATCAGGTTGAAGTCGGATTCTTCACCGATCCGAGCGTCTGCATCGGCTGCAAAGCCTGCGAGGTGGCGTGCAAGGAGTGGAACGAAGTTCCGGACGACGGTTACACTTGGACTGGCAACTCCTACGACAACACCGGCCACCTTGGCGCGTCGACCTGGCGGCATGTGCTCTTCGTCGAGCAGGATCTGCAAAAGGGAAATCAGATCACCGGACCAATCTCGTTAGGCAACGGGAAGGACGAAGTCCCGTTGCGCTGGATCTTCGTCTCGGATGTCTGCAAACATTGCGAAAACGCCGGTTGCCTGGAAGCCTGTCCGACCGGCTCGATCGTGCGGACCGAGGTCGGGTCCGTCCTGGTGCAGAACGATGTCTGCAACGGCTGCGGATATTGCGTTGTGAATTGCCCGTTTGGCGTGATCGATAAACGCCCCGAGCCGCTGCCCGACGCTGGCGGCGCCTTTAAGTGCACCTTCTGTTACGACCGGCAAAAGAGCGGACTTACCCCGGCCTGCGCCAAGGTTTGCCCGACGGAATCGATCGTGTTTGGCCGGCTCGACGACGTCCGCGCGCGCGGCGCGGCGCGGGTAAAAGAGCTCCAGGCGCAGGGCTACAGCGACGCGCAAATTTACGACCCGCAGGAATCGGTCGGCGGGATTCACGCCTCGTTCCTCCTCCTCGGCGGACCCGAGGCATACGGACTTCCGCCCAAGCCGCAGGTGCCGACAATTTATCTCAAGTCTTCCTGGACGGCGGCCATCGCGACCGCGCTTGGCGCGATCGCGGCCGTAGGTGC
>DASXYO010000095.1:0-1993 GCA_036502465.1 Chthoniobacterales bacterium | reverse complement strand
GGCGCGCCATCGTGTGAATCACCGTGGAAAAAGGCAAGGAGAATCGAACGTCCTCACTTCCATCTTTGCCAGATTGCTCTACGCGAAAATGCTGGATGATTCAGCGGGGGAATCGCAACCGCGCCGGCCGGCTCAGGGTTTCCAGTCGCGGTGGGCGATAAAGGCGCCGGTCCGGAGGTTGGTTCTGCTGGTAGCGTGCCGGTCGAGTTGTTCCGCGAGCCACTGAAACCATTCCCAACTTTTCTGGGTCCCGGTGCGCTCGCGTTCGTCGAGCACGAAGGGCTGAAATTTGCGCCACGCGACGCGCGCCATGCCGCCGACGAGATCGTCCGCCACCGAGAGCGGCACGATGCGCGCGAAGACGGAATAACCGATGCCTTCCATGATGGTCGCGATCTTGAGCGTGGCCTCGAGCGTGCGCGGGTCGTTCGCGAGGGCCTCGGCGGTGGTGCCGTCCGGAATGCCCGCGACTATCATCGAGGAACTCATCCACTCCGGGGTCATGAGCGCCTGGACGGCGGCAAAGGCGGCGCGCTCTTCGCGTTCGCGCCGGGCCCGGCGCATCTCGATCAGGCCAAAGGCGACGCCGGTCAGGACGGTCAGGGCGGTGGCGACGTTGGCGATGGTGGATAGGTCCACGCCACATAATAGCAAAACGATCGACAGGCGAAACGTGCCGTTGAGTCGCGAGACTGGGCAGTTACCGTGCGCTGCCAATGCCTCTTTCTCACATCGAACCGAAGGTCACTTCCGAAATCGTCGCGAAGCACGGACTCACGCCGGAGGAATACGAGCGGATAAAAAAAATTCTCGGGCGCGCGCCGAACTTCACCGAGCTGGGAATTTTCTCCGTCATGTGGAGCGAGCATTGTTCCTACAAAAACTCGCGCAAAGAGCTAAAGAAATTCCCAACGAGCGGGCCGAACATTCTCGTTAGGGCAGGGGAAGAAAACGCCGGGGTGGTCGATATCGGCGACGGCTGGGCGGTCGCGTTCAAGATCGAGAGCCACAATCACCCGAGCGCGATCGAGCCGTTCCAAGGCGCGGCCACCGGAGTCGGCGGAATCATTCGCGACATCTTCACGATGGGGGCGCGGCCGGAATTCCTCCTCAACTCGCTCCGCTTCGGTCCGATTGATGGCGACTCGAAGAATGTCGCGGCCAATCGGCGGCTTTTCAGCGGCGTGATCACGGGGATCGCGCACTACGGGAACTGCATTGGGGTGCCGACCATCGGCGGTGAGATTTATTTCGATGAAAGTTTCGAGGGCAATCCGCTGGTCAACGTTTTTTGTCTCGGCGTCCTGAAACATGAGCAGTTGGCGCGCGGCGCGGCCAGTGGGGTCGGCAATCCGGTTTTTTACGTCGGCGCGGAAACTGGGCGCGACGGGTTGGCAGGCGCGGCTTTTGCCTCGCGCGAATTAACCGAGGAGTCGAAGGAAGACCGCCCGGCGGTGCAGGTGGGCGACCCGTTCAAGGAAAAGCTGCTCCTCGAGGCCTGTCTCGAATTACTCGCGACCGATGCGGTCGCCGGCATCCAGGACATGGGCGCGGCCGGGCTGACCTGTTCGACCTGCGAAACGGCCAGCCGCGGCGGAACCGGGGTGGAGATCGACCTCGCGAAAGTGCCGAAGCGCGAAAGCGGGATGACCCCTTACGAAACGCTCCTGAGCGAATCGCAGGAGCGGATGCTGATCATCGCGCACAAAGGCAAAGAAGATGTCGTTAGGCGGATTTTTGAGAAATGGGACGTGCCCTGCGCCGAGATCGGCCGGGTCACGGACGACGGCATGATGCGCGTGCTCGATGACGGTGCCACGGCGGCGGAAATTCCGGCCAAGCCGCTGGCGGATGAGGCTCCGCTCTACACGCGAGAGGCGAAGAATGCGACCGCGGATGACGCGGATTTCACGGATGAAGATTTGTTTTCTGAAATATCCGCGCCATCCGCGAAATCCGCGGTTGAATCTCTTCGTCTTCTCCTCCGCGATCC
>DASXYO010000094.1:0-3599 GCA_036502465.1 Chthoniobacterales bacterium | reverse complement strand
CCGCGAAAGTCGATCCCTTCCGTCTCGCCACTGAGATAGTTATCGGGAGAAAACCAGCGCAGGTAACGACGGCCGGGCATCTGGAGTTGGAAGCTCTCAAAACTGCTCGCGGCAAATCCGGGATGCAGCCCGAATTCAAGATGCGCGGTCAATTCAGGCTCGTGATTCGTGAAATGGAAGCTCACCTCCACGGCGCCGCCCGACAAAGTGTAGGTCAGGGCGAGCGAGACCTTGAGCGGATATTCTTCCGGCGCGATCTCGTTAGGCGAAATCCGATAGGTCAGCGAGGCACAATCTGCGCTCCCAAGGTCCACGGTTACATCAGAGAATTCCTTGTGTCGCAAGAAGCTGTGTGTCGCGCCCCGGATTTCCTTTCCGCGATAGAGACTCTTTCCGTCCTTCAACCGATGCAGAAAGTAGCCCATGACCGTGGCGTGATTCGCCCACCCGCTCGCCGGCTGGCTAAGATCGTTGTCGCGATAAAGAAAGCCGACCCAGTTTCCGTCCGCGTCGCGCCGCGCCAGACTAACGAGCTCCGCACCCAGTCGCGAGACGACAATTCGCAACCCGCGCTCGTCGTCCGTCAGGATATCGAGCAGGCGTCCATCGCGGCTCTCTTCGCGGTGTGAAAATTTCATCGCGCGAGGATCCGTCCCGTATCGCCCAGCCGCTTGTCTTACGGGAACAACCCGCGCATCTGCTTGGCTTTCATGACCCGTTCCACGCCAATCGCCATCGCCGCGGTGCGATGCGAGACCTTGTCTTTCTTCGCTCGCCTGATGACCTGTGAGAAGGAATGCTCGAGGATGCGGAATAGTTTGTCGGTCACTTCCGTTTCCGTCCACATGAAGGCCTGCAGGCCCTGGACCCATTCGAAATAGGAGACGATCACGCCGCCGGCGTTGCAGAGGATGTCGGGGATGACGAAGACTTCGTCCCAGCGCTTGTTGAGGAGGAGGTCGGCTTCCGGGCTGGTCGGGCCGTTCGCGCCTTCCGCCAGAATCCGGCACTTGATCTTGTTCGCGTTTTTTTCCGTGATGACGCGGTCGACCGCGCAGGGCGCGAGGATGTCGCACGGCATTTCGAGGAGTTCGTTAGGGTCGACCCGGTCGCCCTGGTCGAAGGCTTTCAGGGTGCCCTTCTTCATCACGTGCTGTTCAGCCGCTTTGATGTCGATCCCCTTCGGATTGTAAAGCGCGGCGGTGTGGTCGCTGATCCCGACGATCTTGACTCCGGACTTCAGGCCTAACGACAAGGCGGCGACAGAGCCGACGTTGCCGAAGCCCTGCACGATCGCGGTCGATTTCTCCGGATCCATTTTCAACATGTCCATCGCCCGCTCGATGAGATAGACGACGCCGCGCCCGGTCGATTCGCGCCGGCCTTCCGTGCCGCCAACCGAGACCGGTTTGCCGGTGACGATTTCGCCGACCGAATAACCCTGGTAAACGGAGTAGGTGTCCATGAACCAGGCCATGACCTGTTCGTTAGTCCCCATATCGGGGCCCATGATGTCGGTCTTGGGTCCGACGAAGGGAATCATCTCCTGCATGTAACGGCGGGAGACGGCCTCGAGTTCCTTGAACGAGAGCTTGGTCACGTCGCAGGCGACGCCGCCTTTCGCGCCACCGTAGGGCAAATTATTGAGCGCGCATTTCCAGCTCATCCACATCGCGAGCGCGGCCGTTTCACCCATCGAGAGATCGGGCGCGAAACGCGTGCCACCCTTGGTCGGGCCGAGCGTGAGGTGATGCTGCACCCGGTAGCCTTGAAAAGTCTGCGTGCTGCCGTCATCCATGTGCACCGGCAAGGTCACAGCCATCGCGCGCTTCGGATACATCAGCCGGTCGCGATCGTTTTTGTCGATATTGAGGTAGTCGGCGATGACTGCGAACTGGTCGCAGGCCATTTTAAAGACTTCGTCGTCGTAGATCATAAAAAGCGGAGCCGACACGATAGAGCGGGCCGGTGTTTCGTGCAGTTGGTTTTTCCGCTTGGACCCACAAGAGGTCAAATGCAAATCTCGTTAAGGCGTTCCGGACGGTTTTCGGTCGCGCGCGCAATTGGCAGCCGCCGCGCCCTGCTTTACGCTCACCGCCATGTCGGCACACAATTCCCAATGGCATCCCGAGACGATCGCAGTTCACGCCGGCCGCTCGATCGACCCGGCCACCCGCGCAGTCGTGGCGCCGATCCATCTCTCGACCACTTTCCAGCGCGCCGAGGACGGAAGTTTCCCCGGCTTCAATTACACCCGGACTGATAATCCAAATCGGGCCGCGCTCGAAGAGGCGCTCGCTCTGCTCGAAGGCGGCGCGGTCAGCGCGGCCTTTGCCTCCGGCCTCGCCGCGGCCACGAGCATCTTCCAAACGCTCTCGCCTAACGACCACGTGATCGCCCCGCTCGAGGCCTATCATGGAGTTCATCGAGTCCTGCGCGATCTTTCCGGCCGCTGGCAATTGGCGGTCGATTTCGTCGACATGACCGATCTCGACGCGGTGAAAAAAGCGGTCCGCAGGGAGACCAAACTCATCTGGGCTGAATCCCCGTCGAACCCGACACTGAAGCTGACCGATCTCGCCGCCGTCGCCGAAATCGCGCACGCCGCCGGCGCCCTCCTCGCCTGCGACAACACCTGGTCGCCGATCATCCAGCGTCCGTTTGATCTCGGCGCCGATCTCGTCATGCATTCGACGACCAAATACATCGGCGGCCACAGCGACGTCCTCGGCGGCGCAGTCACCGCGCGCCGCGACGACGAACTTTTCCAGCGCCTGCGCGAAATCCAGGGAATCGGCGGCGCAGTGCCGGCGCCGTTCGATTGCTGGCTGCTCCATCGCGGAATCCAGACGCTCCCCTGGCGGATGCGCGCCCACTGCGAAAACGCCTTCCGCGTCGCGCAATTCCTCGAATCCCATCCGCAGATCGCGCGCGTCCATTATCCCGGCCTCGACTCGCATCCGCAGCACGCTCTCGCCCAAAAGCAGATGAACGGGTTCGGCGGGATGGTCTCGTGCGAAACAAAGGGCGACCGCGCCCACGCAATGGCTGTGCCTAACAAGACGCGCATCTTCACCCGCGCCACCAGCCTGGGCGGCGTGGAGAGTTTGATCGAACACCGCCAATCGATCGAAGGCCCTGAGACCCGCACGCCGGAGACGCTCCTCCGCCTTTCCATCGGACTCGAGCACGCCGACGACTTGATCGCCGACCTCGATCGCGCCCTCGCCGCCTAACGGCGCTACAACTTCAGTTTCCGCCGCGCGATCACGACCACGTCGTGCACCTCCGGCACGCGCAAGAGAAACGCCATCCCGAAAAACGCCGCCGCCCCCACCCCGACCGTGAGCGCCATTTCCAAAATCAGCTTCCATTGCGATGCCTGCGTCGGGGAGTGCATCAGGAACCGTAGCGAGAGAAAACAAACCGCCGCCAGCACCGCGCCGGCGACCGCGATCTTGCCTAACGTCACCAGCATCGCGCCCGTTTCCAGCCGCCCGGTATGGCGGCGCATCAGCGCGTAGAGCAAAAGAAAATTCGTGATCGCGACGAAGCTGACCGAGAGCGCGAGACCGCGATGCCCGAGCCCGAGATGGAAA
>DASXYO010000093.1:0-22831 GCA_036502465.1 Chthoniobacterales bacterium | reverse complement strand
GTGAAAGTCGCGTCGGTCGCAACTGCTTTCCCAACCGGGCTCATGCCGCTCGATCTGAAGCTCGAGGAAGTTCGCCGCGCGGCCGGCGACGGCGCGGACGAGATCGACATGGTGATCGATCGCGGGGTTTTCCTGGCCGGCGATTACAATCGCGTCTTCGACGAAATCGGCGCGGTCAAGGAAGCCTGCGGCAGTGCGCACCTCAAAGTGATTCTCGAAACCGGCGAGCTCCAGACCTACGATAACGTCCGGCTCGCGAGCGAAATCGGCATGCGCGCCGGCGGCGATTTCATCAAGACTTCCACCGGCAAGATCGCGCCCGCCGCGACGATTCCGGTCACACTGATGATGCTGGAAGCGATCCGCGATTATTTCTACGAGACGGGCATCCGCATCGGGATGAAACCGGCCGGCGGCATCCGCAACGCGAAGCAGGCGCTGGCTTATCTCGTGATGGTGAATGAAACGCTGGGCGACGACTGGCTGACGCCGGATCTCTTCCGCTTCGGGGCCAGCACCCTGGTGAACGATGTCCTCATGCAGATCGTGAAAACGGTCGACGGCAATTACCAGAGCGCGGACTACTTCTCTTTGCCCTAAGGTAGCGCAAGCTTCCAGCTTGCAGATTGAAACGGGCGAGCTGGAAGCTCGCGCTACCCTCCTACAATTCGAGCGCGAAATGATGCGAAGCGATAATCATTCGTTTCGTCAGATAAAACCGATGCGCGGCGAAACGCTGCACGCCGGAATCGAGCTCGAAGCGTCCACACCCGGCCGCGCGTGCTTCCGCGACCAGCCAGTCGAAGAGCGCGCCGCCGCAGCCTAACGAACGGGCCGATTCATCCGTCACCAGGTCGTCGACGTAACAGAATCGCCCGGAGTAAAGCGACTCCGACATGCGATAGCCGGCAACGGCCCGCACCCTGTTTTCATCTTCGAGAAACGCCATCCGGTAGCCGCCAGCCCGTTGCCGTTCCACCTGTGTGGCAAACATTTTTTCGTCATCGAAGTGCGTCCGCAATTGCCGCATGACGGGAAAGCACCGTGCGACCTCTTCCGATGTTTTGGCTTCTGCGATTTTTGTTTTCATTCTCGCCTAACGATCGGTCGTTCGCCCTCCCCGGCGTCTGGCCCCCAGCTCTTCCAGGAGCTCGATCTGGATTTGCTGGATCTCGAAAAGCCGGTTGTACTGTTTGCGCAAGAGGTGGTCGATTTTTTCGTGCAGGTGGCGGATCTCCAGCTCGGCTTTCAGGTTCACCTTGTAATCGTTCTCGGCCCGCGCCCGGTCGCGCGCTTCGGACCTGTTTTGGCTCATCATGATGACCGGCGCCTGGAGCGCGGCGAGGCAGGAGAGGATCAGGTTCATCAGGATGAAGGGATACGGATCGAAGGCACGCGTCGCGAGCACGGCGGTGTTGATCACGATCCAAACGAAGAGCACGACGCCGAAGAAAATGATGAACGTCCAGCTCCCCCCAAATTCAGCGATCTTGTCGGAGAGCCGCTCACCGAAAGACAACTCGCGCTCAAATTCCTTCCCGATGTTTTCGGAAAGAATTTCGTGTTCTTGCAGACTGTCGACCACTTCCTGGTCGAGCACGGTCAGCTCGCCGATTTCGTCCTCCAGCACTTCCTTGACGTAATCGCGCCGGAATTTTCCGAGATCGTCGAAGCAGATAAAACCCTTCGGATCGAAGCCGGGCATCTTCTTCTGGATGAGATCGAGAAGCGAGGGGCGAAGCAAATCGGCCGGCGTTCCGGCACTGGGCGAAGTCGACCGGTGGCAGACCTGACACTGCGGCTTGGAATTTTCCGCCACGCCGGAGAATGAACGCAAGCGGAGGGCACTTGTCGACTTCCGTCTTGAAGCCACCGGCGCGGAACCTAAGCTTCGACATGCCCCGCTCCGCAGCTTTTCACCTGGCCTAACGATGCGCGTCCTGGCGATCGACGCATCTCTGCGCAAGTCCGGGGTCGCGATTATCGACTTCGCCGGCGGGAAATTTCGGGCGCTCCATGTCGGCGTCATCCACAACCCGGCGTCGCTCACCATGTCGTCCTGCCTGGTCGCGATTCACGATCGACTGGCAGAGCTGATTCATCGACACGAGCCCGATTGCTGCGCGCTCGAAGCTGTCATTTACGTGCAGAGCCACAAGACCGCGATCACTCTGGGCGCGGCTCGTGGTGCGGCTATTCTCGCGGCGGCGGGGCGCGGTCTTTCGATTTTCGAATACGCCCCGAAGCGGATCAAGCAGGCGACGGTTGGTAATGGGTCGGCCGATAAGTCGCAGGTGGCATTCATGGTCCGGGCGCTCCTCAGCCTGACGGAAACGCCCGGGCCCGACGCGGCCGACGCGCTAGCCATCGGGTTGACTCATCTGCGCGCCCAGGAAGGGGTTCGCGTCGGTTTGCCGGCATCTTCGCGGATATGACGTCGACGCTGGACACGCGTTGGTTAGGCCGGATTGGTTTCGCCGAGGCGCTCGCTCGACAGGACGAACTGGTGCGGGCGAAACGGGCGGATCCATCCGTGCCCGATGAACTCTGGTTGCTTGAGCACGAGCCGGTTTACACCATCGGTCGCACCCCGGATCAGTCGAGTCTGCGCGGCACGAATCACCTGCCGCATCCGCTCTTTCAGATCAATCGCGGCGGGCAGGCGACCTATCACGGTCCCGGGCAATTGGTCGGCTATTTTCTCCTCGATCTGCGCCGTTATGGGCAGGATCTGCATCGCTACCTGCGCTGGATCGAAACGCTTCTGATCGAGTTGCTCGCGTCCTACGGAATCCAGGCCACCACCCGCGCAGGCCTAACGGGTGTCTGGATCGAGCAACGCAAGATCGCCTCGATCGGCGTCGGCGTCCGGCATTGGATCACGATGCACGGTTTTGCGCTTAATGTGAGCGGCGATCTTGCAGCCTTCGACGCGATCACTCCCTGTGGGATCGCAAACGTGAGTATGACCTCGATCGAAAAAGAGACCGGCTTTGCGCCTCCGTCGGAAGCTGTCGCGAGACGAGCAGGTCGATTAGCAAAAGAGTGCGTCGGGCAAATTCCGGGGAGCGCACGCGCCACGCGTGCTGGTTTCGGCGCCTCGCCGAAACCATCTTTCGCTCCGCCGTAAGAAAAGACCGCTTTCTGGACAGTACATCATAGCCCCGGAAAAGTTCGCGTCGGCGAGGCGCCAACGCCGGCACGCGAGGGCGCGTGCGCTCCCCGGGCGGCGCTGCGCCTCGCGCTCGACAGGAACGTTCCTTGTTCTTTAGTGAAGCATGGCGATAGCGCTCGAAGACAATTTCACCGACATTCTGGGCAAGGCACAGCGCGGCCTGAAGATTTCCGATAGCCAACTGGCGGAAAAATCCGGCGCCGATGCGGAGAAGATCCGCCAACTGCGCGAGGGAAACTTCGACCGCGCCACCAGCGACCGCGTCGCGCCCTTGCTCGATCTCGACGCCGATGCCCTGGCCGAGTTCGCTCAGGCCAAATGGCAGCCTAACGAAATCGCGCTTGATGGCTTGGCGCAGTTCAACACGCCCTATCACGACATGCAGGTGAACGCCTATCTCGTCTGGGATCCGGCGAGCCGGGAAGCGATCGCTTTCGATAGCGGAGCGGATTGTTCGAGCATGCTCGATCGTGCCACCAAAGATGGCCTAACGATAAAGCTCATTCTGCTCACCCACGCCCATCCCGATCATGTGGCCGATCTCGAGCGGCTCGCCGAAACAACCGGCGCTCCGATTTATCTCTCGAGCCGGGAGGAGGCGAACGGCGCGCAGCCGATCGAGGAAGGAAAGAAGTTCACGGTCGGCAACCTGCAGGTGGAATCCCGCCTCACCTGGGGGCATTCCCCCGGCGGCATGACGTTTGTCGTCACTGGGCTGGCTCGGCCGGTCGCGATCGTTGGCGACTCGCTTTTTGCCGGTTCGATGGGTGGAGGGAACGTCTCCTACGCGGATGCCGTTCGGAACAATCTCGAGAAAATTCTCAGCTTGCCTGACGACACCGTGCTTTGTCCCGGCCATGGTCCGCTCACCACGGTGGGCGAAGAGAAAAAACACAACGCCTTCTTCGCCGGGCGCCTTTGATTTTATGAACATCGCATTTGTTGGAGTCGGCCGGATGGGCGCAAACATGGCGCGCCGGCTAAAGGAAAAGGGCTTTCACGTCACGGCCGTTTACGATGCGCACCGGCCCAGCGCCACCACTCTCGCGCAGGAACTGGGCAGCTTCGCCAGTCAGTCGTTAGGCGAGGTGACCGCCGCGGCGGAGGTCATCATCACGGTCGTCTCGGACGACGCCGCGATGCGCGAGATCTTTTCCGCGCCGGACGACAACCTTCTCGTCAGCGCGCAGGGGAAATTGTTCATCAACTGCGCCACCGTTTCGCCCGAAGTACACCTGGAGGTCGAAGGTCTGGCGCAAAAAACGGGCGCGCAGTCGCTTGAAGCCTGCATGGCCTCCAGCATCACGCAGGCGCGCGAGGGCTCGCTTTACCTCATGTGCGGTGGCGAAAAATCCGCCTTCGATCGCGCCGAGCCGATCCTGCAGGCGCTCGGTTCCAAGATTCGATACATCGGCAAATCCGGTCAGGCCGCGAAAGTGAAAGCGCTGGTCAACATGGTGATGAACATCAACACCGCTGGTCTGGCCGAAGGACTTGGACTGGGCGATGCGCTCGGGCTCGATCTCACGATGCTGCGCGAAGTCTTCAGTGAAACCGGCGCAGCTTCGCGCGTCCTCCAGACCGACGGCGAAGACATGCAGAATCGCGATCACGCCTGCTTCTTCTCAGCCGCGCACGCGGCGAAAGATAGCGGCATTGCCTTGCATCTCGCGGAAATGGCCGGGCTCAAGCTCCCGCTCGCTCGCGCCACCAAGACGCAGTTTGACCGGATGATTTTCGAAGGCTTGGGCGAGCTCGACAAATCCGGCGTCGCCGAGCTGACCTTCAAAGGGCGGGCGTAACACAGGCGTCCCGCCTGTCCGGTCGAGCGGTCTCGCATGGTGGTTCAATCTCCGGCCGGAGGCTCGGGCGACGGATCAGCCGGGACGGCTGAGTTTCGGGCCGTAAACATTCATCGTCCCGCCACGCAGGAAGCCTATAAGCGTCTGATTGTTGGCGCGAGCGAACTCGATGGCGAGACTGGTCGGAGCCGAAATCGCGGCGATGGCCGCAATCCCGGCGGCGAGCGCCTTTTGCGTCATCTCGAAAGAAACTCGACCGCTGAGCAGGAGAATGCAGTTGCCTAACGGGAGCTGCCCGGCGAGCAGTTGATGGCCGATCAATTTGTCGAGCGCGTTGTGCCGCCCGACGTCTTCGCGGAGGAGAAGCAGTTCGCCGCGCGCATCGAACAAGGCACAGGCGTGCAGACCACCGGTGCGTTGAAAGGTCTTCTGCGCGGCGGCCAATTTCTCCGGGAGCTGAAGCAGGACCCGCGCGTCAATCGCGGGCGCGGCGCCGATCGGCGGGAACTGCTGCATGGCCGATTCGATCGTCGCCTTGCCGCAAATTCCGCAACTCGACGAGCTGAAAACGTGCCGGCTCAATTTTGTGAAATCGAATTTTGTCGGATCGGCCAGGGTGATATCGACGGCGTTGCCGGCCGTGGCGCCAGTCGTTAGGCAGGAGGCGATTTCGAAGATTTCCGAACGCTCGCGGACGATCCCCTCGGTCAGGATAAAACCGGCGGCCAGTTCGCGATCGTGTCCCGGGGTGCGCATGACGACGGCGACGCTCTGGCCTTCGATGCGAATCTCGAGCGGCTCCTCGACCGCGACTTCATCGGCTTGCGGCGGGAGCGATTTACCGTCCCGATACTTCACAACTTCGACCTTTTTGGCGGCGTCCCGGTTTGTCACAGATCGGCGGGCGTGTTGAGGTTGGTGAAAAGCAAGGACTCGGCCTCCGAGATTTTATGCTCCACGAGCAATCCCTGGTCTATCCCGCGACGGACAAAATTTTGCATGGAGAAATCACCGCTTTGCAAAGCCTGCAGGGCAAGCGGGAGGCACGTCGCCGGATAAACTGCCGCCAGCGGTTCGAGCCCGGCAGGGCTGCGCGGGACCGCGCCTTCGCCTAACGAGTGGAGAAAATCTGGCGTTATTCGCGGAAGATCGACCGCCAGCACGACTAACGACGGGGCGGAACACTTCCGCAGCGCCGCAGCTACGCCCGCGAGTGGGCCGGCGCCGGCAACTTCGTCGGAAACATTTTCAAATTCGCGCCATTCTTCACGCCGCGGACCGGAAATCATCAACTCGACGGGCGACAATTTTTTCAAGGTCTCCAGTTGTCGGCGCCAAAGGGGCTCTCCGTCAAACTCGAGGAACGCCTTGTCACGACCCATACGCGATGATTTTCCGCCCGCGAGAAGGACGGCACTGCAGCGCATCGTTAGGGGAGCGCGGCCGGTTGCAGAATTTTTAATTGCGCATCGCCCACGCTGATCCGCCCGTCGCGCAGGATGCGCGCTCGCAATCCGCCGCGGCCGGACAGGAATTTCTCCGCACCGGGCGCGAAGGCGGTCTCCATCCAGTAACAGGGCGCGCAATGTGCCGTCCCGCGAAACGGCACGCCTTGCAGTTCGAAGTCCGCACCAATCAGGTCGTTCAGGTCGATTCCGGAGACGATGATATTGCGGCGCAGGACGCCGGGTGATTTGTCGAGAATTCCGAAATGGCGCGACATTTCGGCGAAAACTTCCTTCGAAAAAAAAGTAATCTGTCCCTTGTAATTTTCCCGGAAATCAAAGTAACGGTCGCCGCGAATGCCGCGCCCGGCGACGCACTCGATCTGGTCCGTCTCGACGACCAGAAAATCATTCGGCGGCTTCCCGTGGTGGCCAACGTAATTGTGGCCGGGCGACGTGAAAATTTGCTCGATGATCACCGGCAAAGCCTAGGAAGCCATCCTCGCAGCGCAAGCGTCACGTCGGTGCCGCGGAGCTTGCACTCGGCGCGTCGTCCAATGACTTTGAGAACGCACGATGAGAACCGTCTGGCGAGTTTTCCGATACCTCAAGCGCTATCCCTGGATGGCGGCGGGGACGCTTGCCTGCGCGATCCTGAGCACGGTCATGATTATCGTCTTCCCGTGGGTGACGAAGTTTATCATCGACGATGTGATCAGCGGCCATCGGCCGGAACTTCTGCTCCCGATGGCGGGTGTTGCGCTGGCCGCTTTTTTTCTGCAGGACCTGCTCAACGGGCTGCGAATTTTGCTCAACAACAGCTTCGAACAAAAAGTCATTTTCGATCTGCGAAGCGATCTCTTCCGGCATATCGAGCGTCTCCCGCTGCGCTGGTTTGATAACCGCGCGACGGGCGACCTGATCACCCGCGTGGTCGAGGATGTGAATTCGGTCGAGCGCGTCCTGATCGATGGCATTGAGCAGGGAGTGGTCGCTGTTTTGCAGGTCGTGATCGTGATGGTGACGCTCTTTTATTTCAACGGCAGCCTCGCCTGGTGCGTGCTTGTCCCGGTGCCGTTGCTGGCCGGCGGCGCGATCGCCTACACCCTGACGGGTCCGAGCCGTTATCGTCCGCAACGGCGCGCGGCTTCGGCTTTGAACGCGCTTCTGCTCGACGATCTCGCCGGCATTCGGCAGATCAAGTCGTTCGTTAGGGAAAAACAGGAGCACGCCCGCTTCAACCGCGCGAGCGAGACGCTGCGCCAGGCGACTCTGCGGATCATGCGCGCCTGGGCGCTTTACAGTCCGTCGATGGATTTCGTGAATTCGTTAGGCTTGGTACTGGCGATTGGGTTCGGCGGCCGCGCCGTGCTGCGCGGGGAGATGCAAGTGGGCGCGCTGGTCGCCTTCATTACCCTAACGAGATTTCTCTACGAACCGGTGACGCGTTTGCATCAACTCAATCAGCTTGTGCAGGCGGGCCGCGCGGCGGGCGAGCGCGTCTTCGAGATTCTCGATGAACCGGAGGAACCGGGGCTGCGAGACGGGGAAATCGTCCCGGAAATCAACGGTGAAATTCGTTACGACGATGTGAGTTTTGCCTATGCCAAGGGCCTGACGGCGCTCAGTAACATTTCGTTCCACGCCCGGTCGGGGGAGACGATCGCGCTCGTCGGCGCGACCGGTGCGGGGAAGTCGACTCTCGTAAATCTGCTCGCGCGCTTCTACGAATACACTTCGGGCGAGATTACGATCGACGGCAAACCGATCCGCGATTTTGGCGTTTACGCCCTGCGCGAAATGATCGGGATGGTGACGCAGGAGAGTTTTCTCTTTAACGGCACGATCCGCGAAAATCTGCTTCTCGGAAGGCCGGATGCGACCGACGAAGAATTGCTGGAAGCGGCGGAAGCAGCCAACGCGCGCGCCTTTATCGACCGATTGCCGACCGGTCTCGGCAGCGTGGTCGGGGAGCGTGGAGTGAAGTTAAGCGTCGGGGAAAAGCAGCGGCTCTCGATTGCGCGGGCGCTGCTCAAGGACCCACCGATTCTGATTCTCGACGAAGCCACCGCCAGCGTGGACACCGCGACCGAGCGGCTGATTCAGCAGGCGCTGGAGAATCTGATGTTCCATCGCACCTGCATCGTGATTGCGCACCGGCTCTCGACGATTGTGCGGGCGGATCAAATCCTGGTCCTGGATCACGGCCGGATCATCGAACGCGGAACGCACGCCGAGCTTTTGTCGTTAGGCGGGAAATACTCTCGACTGTGCGAGCAAAGCTTTCTCGAGACGCCCGAAGGTGAAACGACTGAACTGGCCTCGACTTTGTAGGGCAAGCGCTCCGCTTGCCGTAACGCTGAGAAGGGCAGGCGGAGCGCCCGCCCTACAATTGGCGCGCTTGCATTTCGTTGAAGCGCTCTTCCAATTCGCGATAACGCTCTTCGCAGTCCTGCAAGGCGCGGCGCTCTTCGAAAAGGCTCTGTTCCAGGTCGCTGATCCGGTTGCGGAGATTGATCGCCATCGTGGTGGTGGCGGGGGCTTCCTCGAATTCGCCGTCCAGTTCGCTGGGCAGCGGAAGGAGATTGCGCAATTCGCGGATTTGGCGCCGCGAGCCGTTGCAGGAATTGATGACGAAAGTCTCGTCCCCGATCTCGCCAAGGCGGAGAAATTCCTGGACCGCGCCGAGGGTCGTCGGTCCGTAGTAACGGTCGTTCGTCACCTCGACCAGCCAGTCCATTTCCAGCTCGGGAAACATCGGGGCCTTCAGCCAGGTTTGCTGGTCGTGTGAAAGTTTGTCGTGCGGCGCGACCTGCGCGGTGGCGGCCCAGCGGCGCACCTGGGAAAAGGGAAGCGGGCCAAAAATGCTGCCGTCCTCGTGCTTGCAGAGGAACCAATGCTGGTTGGCGGTTGATTCCATTATTCGTTAGGCACGGAGGCGGCGGGAGATGCAGAACCGGCAGGAGAAACCGAAGCGCCAGGGGTAGCAGCCGTCGCCGGCAGGACCAGTGTCTGACCGGGTTGAAGCTTTCTAGCGTCCTCGATGTGATTGAGTTTCTGGAGTTCGTCGATCGTGACCTTGTGCATCCGAGCGATGGAAGTGAGCGTCTCACCGCGCGCGACGACGTGAGTATTGGCGCCAGCCGGAAGAGGAGAGGAGACGGTGGTCGCGGCCGGGATCGGGTGCTCCGTGCCGGCTGTTTTTGGGTGCTCGATCTCCTGCTGCAAACGCAAGATCTGCTGGGAAAGAAGGTCGATCTTGAGATTTTGTTCGTCGATTTTTTTGCTCAGGTTAAGCAGAACCGAGCCGTCGGAATTGCCGCCGGGGGCCGGGCTTTGCGCCTCCGCGCGGACGAGGAGAGCGAGACCAAAAAGGAGGAGCGCAAAAGTGCGGAGGCGGCGAGTCATGGCGCAACCTTGGCATTTTCGTTTGGCACTGGCAAGCTCGCTGCGGTTTGCGTTTCGGCGCATTCACGATAGCGTTTTTTCATGCCAGAACGGACGGAAAAACCGGTGGCGCCAGTGCCGTGGGGGCCGAAGCAAGGCGACGGTGGCGGCCCCAAGTCTCCCGACGTTTCCAAGCCGGACACGCGCGATCTCTTGAAGAAGATGCGCAAGGTGGATCCGAACCAATCGAAGCGCTACCGGCAGCGCACCGGCCAGTGACGAGCGACTCGTTAGGTGGCGGTTCGTCTGACTTTCCGGCGCTTTTGCGACGGCACGGTTTGTTAAACGATCCGGCCTCGGTCGCAGGTTCGTCGACCTCGACGGCCTCGAATTTCACTCCGACACAGGCGACAACGATTCTCGCCTTTAAGTTTACCGGTGGTGTTTTGGTCGCGGGCGACCGGCGCGCGACGGCGGGGAATACGGTGGTTTACGATCGTGCCGACAAGGTGCTGGAGATTGACCGGCATTCGATCATGGCGATCGCGGGTGTGCCGGCGACGGCCTGGGAAATGGCGCGCGTCCTCGAGCATTCGCTGCAATATTTTCGCCGCACTCAGCTCCAGGAAATGAGCGTGGACGGCAAGGTGCGCGCGCTTTCGAAATTGCTGCGCGATAATTTCGGCTTCGTCATGCAGGGGATCGGGGTGGTGGTGCCAATTTTTGCAACCTACGATTTTGCCGGTGACGGTCAGGCCCGGCTTTATTTTTACGACGCGATGGGAGCTCAGTTCGAGGTCGCGGAGTATGCGGCGACCGGGTCGGGTTCGCCTGCGGTCCGCGGAGTTTTGTTCTACGAAAACCGCTGGGGGAAAAAATCGCTGCATAAGTTGCGCGAGCAGGACGCGGTCACCGTCGCGTTACGCGCGCTCGATACCGCGGCGGAAGCGGACACCGCGACCGGCGGGGTCGATCGGAACGCGCGGATTTTTCCGCTGATCAAAATTATTTCGCGCGAGGGAATCAAGACGCTGCCGGAGAAACAGATCGCCGCGAGTTTTAAGAATACCGTCGCATGATCGAAGAACCGTATCGGTGGGTCGAGGCGATCGCGAACCGGCGCGAGTACATCGAGACGCAACTTGTCCCGGGCAGCCCGATCGCGGCGCTGAGTTATCGGGACGGGATCTTGTTTGTCACGGTCGGTCGCGCGCGGCAGAAGCTTTTCGAGATTTTCGATCGGATCGCGATGGGTGCGATCGGTCATCCGGGCGACATTGAGCGGCTGCGGATGGCCGCGATCGAGCTGGCGAGCACGGAAGGGTTCACGCGCTCGGCCGCCGATGTTTCGCTCCGGCGGCTGGCTTTTTATTCATTGAGTCCGCTGCTTAAAACCGCTTTCGAGCAGGTTTACGGTGCGCCTTATCTGGCCCGGATGATTTTCGCGGAGGTCGGTGCCACGCCGGCGGACGATCTGTTTTTGCGCGTCGAGTACGACGGCGCCATCTCGGCCAACGGAACAGCGGCGGATTCGAACCCGCCGCGTTTTAGCGCGATCGCCGGCTCTGCGCGCGCGACTGGTCTGATGGAAGAATTGCTGCGGCGCGATCACGATCCGACTTGCACTCTGAACGCTGCGATGAAGTTGGCCCTCGATGCCTGGAGCGTGGGGAGCCTGCCCGCGACAGAGGAATCGGGGAACGCAATTCCCTCGCACGATGCGTTGCGCCAGCATCGCGTGGAGGAATTAAAAAGCGCGACAGTCGAGGCCTGCGTGCTGGAGCGAAGCGGACCGGCGGCGATCCGTTATCGCGCGCTGACGGGCGACGCACTAAAAGAGCTGACCGCGGCCTAACGAATCGGGCTGCTTGCCCAGAGCGCGATGCGTGGCTAAATGGGGAATATGCGGCGCGCCCTTGCCTGGGTCGGGTTGGTCTGCCTGGCGATTTGCTTCGTCTGGTTCGTTAGTCTGCCCGTGCCGATGCACTCCGTGACGAGGTCGCGCAAACCTTTGGCGCGCGGCGAATCGCTCCCGGTGGTGGTGTTGGATGCCGGACATGGCGGGCAGGATTCGGGCGCAATCTGCGGGTCGGTCATGGAGAAGGATCTCACCCTCGACGTTGCGCAACGCGCCGAACTGCTCCTGCGCGCGGCTGGTTATGCAACCGTCCTGACGCGCGACAGCGATCGCTACCTTTCCCTCGCAGAGCGGGCAGAGGTGGGAAATGAAGAGGCGAATTCCCTCTTCGTCAGCATTCATTTTAACGACGGCGAACGTGCCGCGGCTTCGGGTGTGGAAACCTATTACGCGCTTCGCGAACCAGGCGGAGGGTCGCGTTTCCTGTCCTGGCTGCCCTTTTTGCAACACGTCGACAATGGCGCGTTGACGAACAGGAGCGAAGACTTGGCCGGTTGCATCCAGGCGGCGCTGGTCGAACGGACCGGCGCGCTTAATCGCGGGACAAAATCGGAGCGGTTTTACGTCATCGCCCACGTGAACCATCCCGCGGCCCTCGTGGAAGGCGGGTTCATCACGAACAAATCGGACGTCTCGAAGCTGGCCACGACCGAATATCGGCAGCAGATTGCGCTCGCCATCAGCGACGGGGTGGAGCGCTATCGAAAAACGACCCGCGCCGGCACGGCAACGCTGGCCCTGGCTTCAGCCCAACCTGAATAAGCGGGAAAAACGAATCGTCGAATGCACTTATGAAGCGAACCTGGCTGGCTGTCGTGATTTTCATCCTCGCCGGCAGTTGCCTGCTACGGGCGGACCAGACCACTTCCACCGTGCAGCAAGCCTTGAAGGACCAGGGTTTCTATTACGGCGACGTGACCGGGGAGAAAAATTCGGACACGACTGCGGCGATCCGGCGTTACCAGATTCGCAACGGGCTCCAGATCACGGGAGAGATCGACGCTGAGACGTTACGATCGTTAGGCGTAGGCACCGGTGCCGTTCGTTCTGGCGCGCAACCGAAAGCGGTCGCGCCCCCGCAGGAGGAAGAAAACGATCGTGAGCCGAGCCAGTCGGCAGAGCTTCCGCCTCAGCAACCGCCGGCCGATTATCCGGCCCAGCGCGCTCCTGACGGCGCCTACGGATCTCGGACGGTGCCAGACCCTGGCCGACCTTTACCAGTGGTAAGTGGTGTCTTCACCGGCACGCCCTACGAAATGGCGCCGCCCGACCTGCAACGTCACGTTATCGTGGGCGCCCAGGCGCTCCTTGCCCGCTATGGATATTACCGGAGCGGGATCGACGGAGAATTCGGCCCGGGAACAGCAGCCGCGGTGCGCGGTTTTCAGGCCCGGACCGGGCTGGTGCCAGATGGCCGGCTCAACATGCCGACCCTGGCAGCGCTTGGTTTGCTTCCCGGGCAACACGGACCCAGCGTGCGGGCGCAGCCGCGCCGGATCTTGCGCCGGCCAATCTATCGCGGCGAGGTTGTCCCCGAACTCTAGGAGACGGCCTGGAGTTAGTGCGGGGAGCTCGGGAAACGGACTGACTGCAGTTCGGTGAAGACCTTGCCAACGAAGATGCTGGCCTCGATTCGCAATAACAGCCGGTCGGAATCGTCCGAGATCCAGACGCTGGCGCGGCGGAATTTCCGGTGCGGCTCAAGCTCGTTTTTCTTGCCGATCTTGTGGAGTTGCACATCCAGCTTGATCGCGGGATAGCTGCCGGCCGCGATGGTGATCGGCTCTCGTCCCGTGACCGTTAGCGTCACCAAGTAGGGGCTGGTCGCGGGATAAACCACGACCCGGTAAACATCGCCCTCGTGCAACGCCTGGCTGCGCAGGTAGAGGAGCGCGGAATGCATGTCGAAGACGCCGCCGGCAAAGGAGAAATTCTTTGGCTTGGGCGTCTTGTTCGCTTTCGTGTCGGTGCGAACACGCTCGAGCGAGTCGCGCTTGAAAGTGATGTCGGTCGTGACGGTCTTGCTCCGGAGTTCATCGACCTGGTGCATTGAGATCGGACGCAGCGTGGTAGCATCGGCGAGAGCGCGATAATGGGTGTCGAATCTCCAAAGCGCGCGCACCACGCCCACCGTCCCGCCCGCGGCCTGGAGCTGAAGCTGATCCCCGCTCTTGTCGAACCGGATCTCGGCGTTGGCCGCGACCACCTCGTTCCAGCCAAAATTATAGGTCGCGACGAGGGGCCGGGGATTTGGGAAGTTTCCCCGGGGAAGAGTGGTGACGGTTTTTTCCCAGTCCGGAGCTGCTGCTCCGAGTACGGTGAGAGGGAGAAATCCTAAGCCTAACAAGATCGCAATCGTCCGTCCAAAGCCCACCGGCCGAAGTTCCGCTCTCGGCTGTGCAGTTGCAACCGGCGGACGCTGCGCTTCGGGCAGCGCAATGGAGAGATGCGACATAAATTTCCGTCCCGGCAAAAAAAAACGCACGCCAGCGGCGTGCGTTTTTCCGTTAAATTGGGGCCTTCGTTAGGGCTTCTTCGGGCTGGCGGCGGCTTTCGGCGCAGGCGTGGAGGCAGGAGCGTTTTTGTTCAGCTGCGTCACAACGTCCGTCGTGAAGTCCATGTCGGGCCGGGCAAACATGACCATCGGCACACCATTCAGGCTCACGCCTGAAGTGTCGAAAACGAGGTCCATGTTGGATGCTTTCACCTTTGCCATCACAACGTCGGTGATTTCCTTCACGATCCCGTCGCGCATCCGGACGGCCTGTTCCTGGAGCTGCTTTTCGCGGGTCTGGCGGAACTCGTTGATCTCGCGCTCCATGTTCTTGATGCTGGCGATTTTTTCGTCGCGGTCTTTCGCCTTTTGCGTCTTGGCATCGTTGCTCAGGGCCGGGGCCTCGAGCTGCTGGTTGAGCTTGTTGATCTCGTCGAGTGCCTTCTTATAGGAATCGGCGCGCTCGTCGTATTCCTTCTTGGCCGCGTTCTTGGCGTCGTTGATCTTGGTCTCGGCGTCCTTGGTTTTATTATATTCCTTGAAGGCGCGATTCATGTCGATGGTGCCCACCTTCAGACCCTGCGCGGACGCCCCAAAAGGGAGCGCGCAGGCGGAAAGAAGAGCGACGAGGATAAGCTTTTTCATAGATGTAAGGTGAGACTGGTAGTTGGGATGGCCTTAGACTGCAAGTGCCACCTTTCGGTTCAAAATTGGTAGCCGACGCTGAACTGGATCTTGCCCCCGTTGCTGTTGTTATCCTTTTGCAGCGGAATGCCGTAGTCGATTTTGAGCGGTCCAATCGGGAGGTCGAGCCGCAGGCCGAAGCCTACGTCGGAGACGAGGTGCGAGGTACCAAAGTCGAACGCACCCGCATTGACGAAACCGGTGTCATAGAAGACTGCCCCGCGAACCCGCGGAATGATCGGCACCGTGGCTTCAATCGTGGCACGGGCGAGTGTCTGACCGCCGATTGGTTCGCCGTTTTCATCCTTAGGTCCCACGTCGCGGAAATTGAAACCGCGCAGATCGTTCGCGCCGCCGAGGTAGAGACGGTCGAAGAGCGGCACGCGGTCTCCATTTCCCCAGACGTCGATGGCGCCGACTTGACCGTTGAGGGTGAGAATGACGTCAAATGGAAAGAGGAAATATTGCGAGCCTTCAATATTGAAACCGTAGTTTTGGGTATTCCCGCCGAGGAAGCCGCCCGAAATCTGCGGAGTGAAGACGACCCGATGTCCGTGACGGGTGAGGAAGACGCTGTCCCGCGTGTCCCAGAGTAGGGTGGTGCTGACTTGGCTTTTCAGGCGATTGCCGGCTTCAGACTTGATCAGCGGCGACGCAAAAAGGTCGACATTGAAGATATCGATCTCCTCCAGGCGATAATCGAGGCTGACGGAGAGAAACGGATTGATCGGCCTCCGAGCGTCGAGGGCAAAGCCGTAATTGCGCTGGTCGTAGACGGAACTAAGGAAGCTCGCCTCTTGGTAGAAAAGATCGCCGCCGACCGAAAGCGGCCGGTCGAGAAAATAGGGCTCAGTCAAGGACAGGAGGTAGTTCTGTTGTTGGGTGCCGATCTGAACCCGGGCGCGGAATTTCTGTCCGCCGCCGGTGAAGGTCGGGTAGTTGAACAGGTCGAAGTTACCTTGGCTGAGCTCGACGAAACCGAGCAGGCTCTCGATCGTGCTAAAGCCTGCTCCGAAGTTGAGCGCGCCGGTGCGTTTCTCCTGCACCTGGACGAGGAGATCCTTGCGTCCGGGAACACCGGTGTCCTCGGGATAGGTATCGACTTTCTCGAAATAGCCGAGGTTCTCGAGTCGGGCCCGGCTGGTATCGACGCGCACGGTGTTAAAGACGTCTCCCGGCAGAATCGAAATTTCGCGGCGAAGCACTTTGTCTTTCGTGCGGGTGTTGCCGGCGATATTGACGCGCTCAACGAAGGAGCGGCTGCCTTCCACGATCGTGTAGCTGAGATCCACCGTCCCCGGCCCGGCCGGCAGCCCCTGCGGCCGGATGTCGACGTCGACGAAACCGCCAGCGCCGTAGCCGTCGCTCATGGCTTTCAGGTCGTCCTTTAATCCCTTCGGAGTATAGACGCTGCCTTCCTTCATCTTGGTCAACGCCCGCAGGCCAGCCTCCTTCGCAGCTTCCTCGCCGGTGAAAGTGAGTTTGCCCACGTGGTATTGCATCCCTTCGTTCACGACAACGACGAGACGCACTCCTTTTCCGGTGCGTTCCTGGCGCACTTCCGGGATCGTGATGTCGATGTAGCCGTGGTTTTGGTAGAACTCACGCACGCTGTCGAGATCTTGCTGGAGCTGCGCCTGATCGAGGCGACCGGATTTGTCGAAGAACGAGATCACCGTTTTGGCCTTCGTCTTCATTTCGTGGCGCAGCTTCCGATCGCTAAAATGCGTGTTGCCTTGGAAGACGATGGAGCGGATCGCGCCCTTCTCGCCTTCATTGACGGTGTAAACCGCCCGCGCCGTGCCGCGGTTTTCGTCCGTCACTAACTGCATCTGCACCTCGACGCCGGGGAATCCCTTGCGCTGATAAAAATCGATAATGTTCTGGCGGCCTTCCTCGAGTTTCTCGGCATCGGCCGGGGTGGGCACCTTGAACTTGATCTGCCCGCGCAGCGTTTTGGCCTTGAAGGCCTGCGCGCCGTCAATCTCGATCTCCGTCACCAGCGCGCGCGTCGCGAGAATGACCTGCACCCGTACGCCGTTGCCCGCCGGTTCACCAAAGATGCGGACGTTCTGAATCTTCCCCGTGCCGTATAGCGTCCGGATGTCGTCCTCGACGGTGGTCTCGGAATAGGGAGTGCCGACCTTCGTCCGCATGTTGGCCAGGATGCGGTCCTTCGCGATCGTTTCCGGCCCGACGTAGCGCACGTCGATCGAGGTAATGGTCGCGCCGTCCAGGCCTTCGGCGTGGACGCGAGGCGGCAGGGCGAGAGCCCAGACTAACGAAAGGAATACCGCGGCAAGGCGGAGAAACGAGATGAGATTTTTCATAGACAAAGGAGCGGTCGCCAGAGAGCCGTCGATGGTGAACTGGCGTATTAGATGGTTATTGCGAGCGGCAACGTCAAGGCAGGAATGGCGGATTTTGCGATATCGAATGATGGATGACCGAAGCCCGTTCGCTCTTCCGCGAAGAGCAATCAACCGTCAAAAACCAAAATTTCAGATTAACTCGTACCAATTGTTGCGCCGGCGCGGCTCGTAGCCGGCCTCCCGGATCAGCGCTTCGATATTGGCCGCGTCGAGTCGAAAGCTGGTCCCGGCGCTGCTCACGACATTTTCCTCCATCATGACGGAGCCGAAATCGTTCGCGCCGTATTTAAGCGCGATCTGGCCGATGTCCGGACCCTGCGTGACCCACGAGCTCTGAATGTTCGGGATGTTATCGAGGAAAATGCGGGCCAGCGCCTGGGTGCGCAGATATTCTGCCGAACCGGTCGGGTGCTCGACCTTCAAGACGGTGTGCTGCGGCTGGAAGGTCCAGCAAATGAAAGCGGTGAATCCGCCGCTCGCGTCCTGTTGATCGCGCAGCCGTTGCAGATGCTCGATCCGATCCTCGATTGTCTCGACATGGCCGAACATCATCGTCGCGCTCGATTTCAGGCCAAGCTCGTGCGCGATCTGCATCACTTCGAGCCATTGATCGCTTTTGCATTTCAGCGGCGCGATTCGTTGCCTAACGGAATCGACCAGAATCTCGCCGCCCCCGCCCGGGATTGACCCCAAACCCGCATCCTTGAAACGCGAGATCACTTCGCGCAGCGGCATCTCGAAGGTCTCCGCGAAGTGCTGGAACTCCGGCGGGCTAAAACCGTGGATGTTGATGTGCGGATATTTCTCCCGGATGTGATGCAGAAGGTCGAGATACCAATCGAAGCCGAGCTTCGGATGGTGGCCGCCCTGCATCAGGATTTGCACGCCGCCGGCCGCGGTTAGTTCATCGAGCTTTTGGTCGAATTGTTCGTGCGTCAGGACGTAGTGGTCGTCGTCCTTTTCCGTGCGATAAAACGCGCAGAACTTGCAATAGACGTTGCAGACGTTGGTGTAATTGATGTTGCGATCGATGATGTAGGTCACGATCTCGCGACCGCGCTCATCGTAGCTTTTTCCTTTCGCGAGATTGCGTCGTGCATCGGCCAGCGCCCCCAATTCGGCCAGCGGCCAGCGATAAATCTCGAGCGCTTCCGCCGCCGAGATGCGCTCACCGGCGAGGATTTTTTCCTGCAACGATTCAGGGTTGAGCGCCACCATGGGAGCGCAATCTAGAGCACCGGATTGGAAGTTGCGACCGCGATTCGACCTTGCCCACCGCAGCGCCGAGCAAAAACCGGCCTAATGAAAGGACCGCACTTCCCCCCGGCGTCGCCGGTTCGTTAGGCGCTTAGCTCAGGGCAATCGCCTGGAACGAGCTGACGACGTCGTCCGGGCCGGCGTCGGTAAAGAAGCACTCGTAAAAGCCGGGACCGAGATCCCAGTAATCGCCCTTGTAATACTCGTCGCGATAAAACCGCCAAACGCCGCTGACCACGATGAGTGAGCTGATCCGATCGTTCCAAAAATCGCCGAGGAAATGAAAGCTCAGGTTAGTCCGGGCATAGGCGCCTTTGAACCCGACATGATCGTAAACAATCACCTCCGGAAGTCGCAGGCCCCCTTCCGGTTTTTCATGACTCGGTCCCGCGGCGCAGGCGTGATAGCTGAGCGCTCCGACTTTCCATTTCGTATCGATGATCGCCCCATTATCCGGCGACAGCTCGGTCTTGGTTGTTTTACTCATAAGCAGGTTTTGGTTATCTGGATTTGAACAGGCCCTTTCGTCCTTGTCGAGTGCGAGATTGAAGAAAAGAGGGGCGCGGGAAAATCAGATCCGATGTTCCCGGTTGTCGGAACGCAGCCGGATCGTTTTGGAATGCAGGTCGTGCGAGGCGCGAATGAAGCGAACGGTTTTGCTCTTCGCCCGCATCAGGACGGAATGAGTGATCGCATTCGGGCCCTGCGATTTCACGCCGCGTAAAAGCGCGCTGTCGCTGATGCCCGTCGCGCAGAAGATGATGTTTTTTCCGTTCGCCAGATCGTCCGCGAAAAAGACGCGATCGAGATCTTTTTCATGCCCTTCGGCAATGAGCTTGTCGCGCTCCTCCTTGTCGCGCGGCCACATCATGCATTGCATGTCGCCGCCGAGGCATTTGATACCGGCTGCAGCCAGCACCGCCTCGGGTGCGCCGCCGATTCCGACATACAGGTCGATCCCGCTCTCCGGATACGCCGGCGCCATCGCGGCCGCGATGTCGCCATCGCTGATCATGCGCAGTGACGCACCGGCGCGGCGAATTTCCGCGACGATTTCCTTGTGCCGGGGACGGTCGAGCATCATCACGACCACGTCCTGGACACGCTTCTGCAAAGCCTGCGCCACGGTGATGAGCGTCTCCTCGATCGGGCTCTCCAGTTTGAGAGTTTCAATCCCCTTCTTTTTCATGCTCAGGATGACTTCCGGCCCGTAGGCCAGCTTCATCATGTAAAAGGAAGGGATGTCGCGCAGCGCGACCTTGATGCCGTTTTCCGGGCTCGCCGCCGCGATGCAGGCGATCGAGTTCGGCGCGCCCTTCGCGATGTTCGTCGTGCCATCGATCGGATCGAGCGCGATGTCGAACTGCGGCGCGCCCGGCAGCCACATCCCGAGTTGCTCGCCTTTGAAAATGCCCGGCGCGTCGTCCTTGATCCCTTCCCCGATCACGACTTCGCCGCAGATGTTCATGAGATCGAACATCCCGCGGATCGCATCGCAGGCCGCGGCGTCGGCTTTCTCCTTTTCGCCGCGCCCCAGCCAGGCGAGAGCGTTCAGCGCGGCCGATTCGGTTGCCCTAACGAAATCGAATTCGATGATCCGCTCGATGTCGTCGTAGTTCTGCTTTGGAATCCGCATCTGCCCAGAGTGGCAAAGCTCGGGCGGCGTGACAAGGGGCGTGAGAGAACAAAAAAAAAGCCCGCCGGGATTGCTCCCGACGGGCTCTCCATGCAAACAAGGTTTCCTATACCACCATGATTTTCGCCGGGTCGCTCCAGGCACCCTCGATGCCATTGAGCCCGATCGTGCGGAAACGCACCCAGACCGTCGTGCCGGGTTCGAAATTCGTCAGCGTCGCCTTCCCGCGATTGAAGATACCGGCCAGCTTCCAGTTTGCCTCTACGTTGGGATCGCTCGTGCAGGTCCAGGCCTCGTTCGGCATGCGGCGGCGCTGCGGGCGAAAGCGGCCAACGATCGAGCCGCTCACCGTTCCCTGGCGCAGAACGACGACAGTCGGCGCGCCGGGCGCGGAATAGTCGGGGCTAAATTTGGTTTCGTAGGAAGGATAGCCGCTCTTCGAGACGATCGTGGCGTCGCCCTTTGCGACAATGTTCACATAGCCGCCATTCTCGCCGAGGGCGCTTTCCAGGTTGATCCGGGCCACCTCGAAGGCGAGGAAATCGGCCGAAGCCCTGCTGCTTTTCTTCGCCAACGCCTGTTCGTAGGTCGTGATCAGCGTAGCCAGGTCCGTCGGCGCGACCGGCAGTTCCGGGAAGAGCGCGATGTTGAGCGCGAGTTGGTCGTGAGTGGTCTGGGCGGCAGGCAAAAGCGCAGCGCCAGCATATCCGCTGAAGTCGAGAATTGCTTTAATCATGGCGCATCCAGTAGCAGCCGTCGTACCAGGGTAAAAATTGTTTTCCAGCCATTTCATTTTTTTTAAAAAAAGGGGTTTTACCCACGCAAAACGACCCTTTCGCGCCTCGAGACGTCCCTCTTCCAACGGAGATCGTCCCTTTCTCCTTCCGACACGTCCCACTCTGGAGCCGAGACGCACCATTCCCGGTAGGAAAGGGACCAGTCACGACCCGAGACGTTCCCTTCTCCAGCGGAGACGTCCCAGTCGCGCGAGGAAAGGGACCAGTCTCGCCGCGAAAGGGACCAGTCTTGAGGAAAGACGCGCCATTCCTGCCAAAAGACGCTCCATTCCTGAGGAAAATGGGACGTCTTTCGCTGCGACTAGTCCCTTTCAGGAGGCAAAAGGCTTTATTGTTTCCGGGGACTGGCGTGAAGTGTCGTGCTCGAGATCGTTATGCCTGGCAAATGCGAGCTAGTCTGCCCCCGAATCGTAGAGTTCCGCGCTGGCCAGTGCTCTGAATTGGCGGCTGCCGCCCACGACGAGGACCATGCCATTGTTCAGCAACGTTGCCGTAGGTTGGTAGCGGCCCGCGTGGAGGTTGCCGGTGTCTGCCCAAGTCCCGCGCGCAGGATCATACAGGACTGCACTCCTGGAAGCCGCGAAGTCGCGAGCACCAGCGGCGACCAGCACCGTACCATTGGGGAGCAGCGTCGCGGTGTGATTCCGGCGCGGGTCTCTGAGACTGGCGGTGGCCGTCCAAGTCTCGTTCGCGGGATCGTAAAGTTCCGCGCTCGCGAGAGTGCCACCGATCCCGAAGCCACCGGCGACGAGCACTTTCCCGTCGGGAAGCAAGGTGGCCGTGTGATTAGAGTGTTCCTCTGAGAGGCTGCCCGTCACCGACCAAGTGCCGGTTTCTGGGTCGTAAAGTTCCGCGCTCGCGAGAGGGCCGGTGGAAGCGAAGTTGTAACCACCAGCGACGAGCACCTTGCCACTGGGAAGTAGCGTTGCTGTATGAGCCCAGCGGCCCGTGTTGAGGCTACCAGCGTGGGTCCAGATTCCGCTCGCCGGGTCGTAGAGTTCCGCGGTCGCGCGAACCACGAAATCGTCGTTGGCTGCCACTCCTCCTGCAACCAGCACCTTTCCGTCGACCAGTAACGTTGCTGTGTGTTTAGATCGTCCGCGGGTGAGGCGTCCGGTCTCGGACCACGTGCCGCTTGCCGGATCGTAGAGTTCCGCGTTCTTTCCGACGAGCGCACTGCCATAGCCCCCAGCGACGAGCACCTTGCCGTCGGGCAGTAACGTGGCGGTCTGGTTCATGCGACCGGAGGGGAGACGCTGGGTAGCCGCCCAAGTGCCGCTCGCGGGATCGTAGAGTTCGGCGCTCGAGAGGTAGACGCCTTTACTTTGGTTGTAGCCGCCCGTGACGAGCACCCGACCGTCGGGCAACAACGTGGCGGTGTGGTTAAAACGGGCGGTGAGGAGTCTTCCGGTGGTGGTCCAATCACCTTTTACGGTGGCTGCTGTCGCCGTGGCGGTGGACGAGCCGGCTAGTGAACTACTCGATCCGGCCAAAGCCACGAGCATTGCGACCGAGGAGAGAGCATAACAGAGGAAGAGGCGTGCCTTGAAGGAAGCAGCTTGAGAAGTGGCTTTTCCCTGCATCGTGCGAGTCTGTGAGACACGCCAGACTCGTGTCAATCCAAATGTCTTAAGTTCCAGGCACACTCTATCCCTGCCGTTTGCAAAAAGGCGTCCCTTCCCTCGTTCCCCAGTTGTACTGGGGAACGCCGCTGCCCCGGCAGTTGCACTGCCACAGTAGCAGCACGGTCGCTGGCTGGGGTGCGAAGGCTCGTCAGGGCTTTTTCTCGCCGGGCGGTTTTGGCTTGGCGGAGACTTCGTCCTTGGGCGCGACTTCGTATTCGGGCTTGGCGACCCCATTCAGC
>DASXYO010000092.1:0-14600 GCA_036502465.1 Chthoniobacterales bacterium | reverse complement strand
GGCGTGTTGCGGACGATTTCGAGATTCGGTTCCGACCCGCAGCACACGACCGCCACCCCAGCCGCGACTCGCTCGCCGCTCTTCGTCTGAATATTGCGCAGAACGGTCTTGCCCTCGAAGCCGTTCAAGCTGGAACCCATGAGCAACGTCACGCCGTGCTTGGCAAATTGCTCCGTGACCCAGGTCGCGGTTTCCGGGTCGAGATAGCGATTCAGGAGCGCGGTATGGCGATGCATGATCGCCACTTTTAATTTGCTCTGGCGCAAACTGGACGCCACTTCGCAGGCCAGGAGACCGCCCCCCACGACGACGATCATTTTCTCCGAGAGCGACATTTCGCGCAGAGCGAGCGCGTCGCGTGTGGTGCGCAAATAAATCACATTTCCGAGCCCGATGCCGGCGACCTGCGGGCGGACCGGGCGACTCCCCATCGCGAGGCAGGCTTTCTTGAATTCAATCGTCTCCCCGTTCCCGAGGACGGCGAGGCGCCGATCGATATTGAATTGCGTCACGACCGTGCCGAGGCGCGTCTCGATCTTGTGCGCTGCGTACCAGCGGTCCTCCACATGGGGCAGCCTTTTTAACGGCGGGCTCTTATCGCGCAGGAATTGCTTCGACAACATCCAGCGCTGATAGGGCAAATACGTCTCGCCGCTGACCAGCGTGACGCTTCCCTTTTTGTCGTATTTGCGAATCCCTTCGCAGACACTCGCGCCCCCGATGCCGCCGCCGATTATCAAATAGTCACGTTGAATCATTTAGGAAAACTGGACGATAGAGAATGGGGCGACTCGATGGCGAGGGAAAAGTTAGGGGAAATTGTTCGATTTCCCGCGGCCCAGCCCTGTCGCTTCGCGCACTCTAGCCGATAATCGCATTTCCTGCTCATAGCACCGCCCGGCAAATGATAACCGAGGCCACAACTCCGGCGAAATCCGCCAGCAATCCAGCGGGTATCGCATGGCGGGTCTGCTTGATTCCGACCGAGCCGAAATAGACGGCCGCAACATAAAACGTCGTCTCCGTGCTGCCGTAAATCGTCGCGGCCATCAGGCTCACGATGTTTTCCGGCCCGAGCCGATGAACCACGTCGGTAAAGAGGGCAAGCGTCGCGCCGCCGCTAAGCGGCCGCATGAGCGCGATCGGCAGCAAATCCGTGGGGAAATGGAGCGGCGTAAGGATGGGTGAAAGAACCCGCGCCAGGAGATCGATCCCGCCCGCGCCTTTGAACATGTTGATCGCGACGAGCATCGTCACGAGGAAGGGAATGATCTTGAGAATAACGGCAAAGCCTTCCTTCGCTCCCTCGACAAACTCGTCGTAAACCTTCAGCCCGCAGAGCGCACCGTAGAGAATGAAAAAAGAAAGCAGCGTCGGGATGGCGAGAAGCGAAAGCGCACTCACGCTCCGCACAAAATAACTCGTCGGCAGTGCGCCCGGAGCGGGCGAAAGACCGAGAGCTTCCGGAAAAACTTGCCTAACGAAAAGCCCGACAAAGAACAGCGCGAGGAGAAGGAGAATCCCCTTCCCCCAGAGCGGCACCGCGGGAGCGTTGACCGCAGCCGGCTCATCTGGAGCCACCATGCTCTCGATTTTTTCCATCCGGTAGGAGCCATCGCCTCCGGCTACAGCGATCGGCCGGACGCGAAAGAGCGGCACCTTTTCGAGCAACTTGACCATCGTGATCGCCACGGTCGCGGCGCAGAAAGTCGCCAGCAGCGAGGTGCCGACGATTCGAGTTGGATTGGTCGAGCCGGCGGCAACAAGAATCGCAATCGCGGTCGTCGGGATGAGCTGGACGGAGCTGGTGTTGATGGCGAGGAACGTACACATCGCATTGGTTGCCGTGCCGGGATGCGGATTCAACCTCTCCAGGTCGCGCATCGCGCGCAGGCCGAGAGGAGTGGCGGCATTTCCGAGGCCAAGCATGTTGGCCGCCATATTCATGAGCATCGAGCCCATCGCGGGGTGATCGTTAGGCACGCCCGGAAAAAGCCGACTCATGACGGGCCGCAGGAGAAGCGCCAACTTTTGCACGAGCCCCGCCCGTTCTGCGAGGCGCATCACCCCGAGCCAGAGGGCCATGATCCCGATCAGGCCCAGCGCGATCGTGACCGCCGTCTTCGCCCCGTCGAAGGCCCCTTCGGTCACTTCCTTGAGGTGACCGTTCCAGCCTCCGATCGTGACTGCGAGCAGGACGAGCGCGAGCCAGATGTAGTTCAGCACGCCTGTTTTCTAGCAGCTCTCACCGGCCGCCGAAAAGCGATTTGTGTTTCTGCAAATAAGAAGCTCGTTAGGCGACGACGCATTCGTCGCGTCTGGCGGTAGTCTCTTCCATCAGCCGGTAGAATCTCGTCACGTCGATCGGCTTGGTGATGTAATCGCGCGCGCCGGCATCGAGCAATCGTTTCAACTGTCCTGGAGTGGCGTCGGCACTCAGCACGACCGTCGGGATGTTGCGCGTCGCTTCGTCTGCCTGCAGGGCCGACAGGACCTCCGCCCCCGGCATATCGGGCAGATGCAGGTCGAGCAAAATTAGATCCGGCGTGTGTTGCCGGGCGAGGTCGAGCCCGATCCGTCCCTGCATCGCGGTCAGCAAGTGGATACTGGGGTCTTCCTCGAGAATGGTCTCGATCAAGCTGAGATTCGAGATGTTGTCCTCGATGTAGAGAATCGAGCGCTGCTCTGTGGTCTTTCGCGGCAAAACCGTCGGCCCGACGGCGCCTAACGTCTCGAGCGGCGACTGCGTTTGGCGGAGCTCGATCCAGAAAGTGCTCCCTTCGCCCTGCACGCTTTCGACGCCGATCTCACCCTTCATCGCCTGGATGAGGCGTTGCGAAAGCGCGAGGCCGAGGCCCGTTCCCTCCACGCCCGTACGCTCGGCCCCGAGTCGATCGAACGGAGTAAAGACACGCGGCAGCATCTCAGGCGCAATCCCGATTCCTGTATCATTGATTGCGAGGTGGATGTTCTCGCCGGCTTCGTTGCACTTGATCAGCACCGCGCCTCCCGCCGCCGTATATTTCACAGCATTCGTTAGAAGGTTGAGCAGGACCTGCTGTAATCTCTGTCGATCCGCCAGGACGAAACAACCCGTCTCCTCCTCGTTAGGCGCGAAGAGATGGACCGAATGCTCGGTGGCCAGTGGCTGAATAAGATCCAGAGCTTCCTTCAGGGCGAGACGCACGCTGACCGGTTCGAGCGACAACTGCATGCGGTCCGATTCGATCCGGCTGATGTCGAGCACTTCGTTGATTAAGCCGAGGAGGTGACGCCCGGCGGTCAGGATTTGCGCCAGGTGCGGGCGTTGGTCCGAGCGCAATTCCCGGCGTTCCAGCAACTGTCCGAAACCCAGAATCGCGTTGAGCGGCGTGCGCAGCTCATGGCTCATGCGCGAGAGAAATTCGCTCTTGGCGCGGTTCGCGCGGTCGGCTGTTTCCTTCGCCTCGCGCAATTCCTTTTCCACCCGCTGCTGCTCGGTCACGTCGTGCGCGACGCAGACGAGGATCTCATCCGTCGCCGACCAACTGGCCGACCAAAGCACGTCCACAACCGAGCCATCCTTGCGCAGGCAGCGGTTCACGAAATCGCTTCGTTTGCCACGCGCGCGTGTCCCTTCCTCCGCTTCGCGGGACCAGGGGCGATCGTCCGGATGCACCAGCACGAGATAACAGCGCCCGATCAATTCTTCCGGCTCATATCCCCACAGGCTCTGGCAGGCAGCATTCGTCGAGAGAAACCGGCCTTGGATATCCAGGCTGCAGATTACATCCTGCGAATTATCCATGATCAGCTGCGTCGCCTGATGCGCCGCTTCCAGTTGGCGGTTGGATTTTTGGAGCGCGACTTCGGACCGCTTGCGGTGCGTAATATCCCGCGCCACCTGGAAAAGCGCCTGATCGTTCTCCGACCAATACGCCGACCAGAGCACGTCGACAGTTACGCCGTCTTTTCGGATGTAGCGATTCTCAAAATTGGTTACCGGATGGCCCGCCATGATTTCGAGATTGGTCAGCCGGCTTCTTTCGCGATCGTCGGGGTGCACCATCTCGACGCAACTTTTCCCGATCAGCTCCTCGACTTTGTAACCCCACAGTGGCTCGCAGGCGGCGCTCACGGTGAGAAAACGCCCGTCGGCATCATTCGCGCAGATGACATCGCGCGAATTTTTCATGATGAGTTGATTCAGGTAACGACTCGCCTCCAACGCCGCGGTGCGGCTGGCAGTGGCCCGCATTTCCCTCGTGCTATGGAGGCAGGAAATTCCCAGGAAAATGTCCTCGAAAAGCACCCAACTACAATGCTCGAGCGACTTCCATGGCGTGCCACCGAGCGTGCCATAGATGGAAAACGGGAAGTAGGCGCCGCGCAGAAAATGATCGAGCCCGACAACGAGCGTGGCCGGGATCAGGACGCGCCAGTCCCGATAAAACGACAGAATAACAAGCGAGCAAAAGACATGAAAATGCGTTTCCAGGCGACCGCCGCTCAGGCTGATGAGCATTCCGGAATGCAACATCTGGCAGGCGGCAATCGTGTAACGCGTCACCGCCCCGCCCGGGCGGAAGTAGGCCAGAGCCACCGGCAACAAGGTGATCGCGCCCCCAAAGAAGATCGCCAGCCCAAGATGCAAATTGAGGGTGGAGCCCTGCTCGCGCCAGCTCTCGGGCGCGACAAATAAAGCCACCAGAATGAGCGACGCCCATTCGAAGAAAAGGAGACGGATAAACAGCTGATCGGTTTCCCGATAGACCCGCTCGCGCTGCTCTCGAAATAACTTCGCCCCCCGTCCGGCGGCGGCCGCGGCACCGGGAGTGCTTTCGTTAGTCGTGAGAGCGGAGTCTGTCATCTGGCCAGCGCCCAGGGACGGCGCCGGCACTCTCTGAGCAGACGCTGTTCCAGCGCCCCGCAAAATCGCCGGGAAATGTGGCGCTAGCGCAGCAGGGTGGCCGCGTGCTCGAGAGCAGAGTCGCTTTTGCCGCCCAGCATGCGCGCGATTTCCTCCTGCCGCGCCTTCCCTTTTACTTCCCGCAGCTCGGAAAATGTCCGGCCGCCTGTCACCTCTTTCGTGACCACGAAATGAGTCTCGGCGGCGGCCGCCACCTGCGGCAGGTGGGTGATGCAGAGCACCTGGTGCCGGCCCGCCAGGGTGCGCATTTTCGCCCCGACCGCGTTGGCAATTTCGCCTCCGACATTGGCATCGATCTCGTCGAAGACGAGGAGCGGGATTGCATCCTGCAAAGCGAGAGCAGACTTGATCGCGAGCATGACCCGCGAGATTTCGCCGCTCGAGGCAACGCTCCGCAACGGCTTTAGCGGCTCGCCCGGATTCGGTGAAAAGAGAAGCTCGGCCGACTCCGTGCCGCTCAGCCGCGGCGAATCGAAGGGAGAGACCTGGACCTCGAATTCCGACTGGCGAAACCCCAGGTCGCTCAACTGTTGCCGAATGTTTTTCGCCAGCTTCGGCGCGGCGGTCTGGCGCGCCTTGCGCAACGCGCCGGCGCCGCGTTCAACTGTTTTCCGGGCTTCCGCGATTTCCTTGGCCAGGCGTTCCAGTTCGACGTCGCGCCCTTCAATCCGGCGCATTCGCTCTGCCGCTCGCTCACCGAACGCAATCACTTCGGGAATCGAGCCCCCGTATTTTCGCTTCAACGTCTCGAGCAGGGTCACGCGCTGCTCGAGCTGGTCGAGCTGTTCCGGATCGAGGTCGAGATTTTCTGCATAACGATCGAGGGTGCGCGCAATCTCGGTCAGCTCGACCACGGCCGCCGCGTGCGCGCCGGCGCTTTCCGTTAGGCTGGGATCGATTTTTTCCAGCTCGCGCAGGAGCCGCTGGGTTTCCGCGAGCTGGTTGAGAACCGAGTTGTCGACCTCGGAGAGTTGCCGCGAAATCGAGGTCGCGAGCTCGATCAGGCGCTTGCTGTTGCTCGCCCGCCGGTAGCGTTCGTGCATTTCCTCTTCCTCGTTAGGCTCGAGACGCGCCGCGGTGATTTCCTGGACCTGGTGGCGCAACAGCTCGATTTCCTGTTCTCGCACCGCCTCTGCGCCGCTCAGGGTTTCCTCCTCTGCCATCAGCGACTGCCAGCGGCGAAAAGCTTCCTGATATTGATTCAGGGTGGCCTCCGCATGCGCAAAGCCGTCGAGCAGGGCGAGTTGCCGTTCCGGGGCGAGAAGCGATTGATGATCGTGCGGGCCGTGCAGGTCGACCAACTCGTCGCCGATCGCCTTGAGCAGGGCAAGCGTGGTCGGGGAACCGTTGACGAAATGGCGGCTGTTTCCGCCTAACGAAAAGGTGCGCTTTACGATCAGCTCGCCGTCGCACGGTTCCACGCCCGACTCTTGAAGCCGCGAATTCAGTTCCGCGAAATCGTCCCCGGAGAAAATTGCCTCCACGGTGCAGGTGTCGGCTCCGGTGCGGATGAGCGATTTATCGGCCCGTTCGCCAAGGAGGAGCTTGAGCGCGCCGATGATGATTGATTTGCCCGCCCCAGTCTCGCCGGTGATGGCGGTAAAGCCGGGCGCCAATTCCCATTCCAGGTCCTCGACCAGCGCGAGGTTTTTGATTCGAAGCAAACTGAGCAACACAAAAGTTGAGAGTTGAGGGTTGAGGGTTGAGAGATGATGCCTCTGAACGCCTCCGACTCTCAACTCTCAACTCCCAACTCTCAACTGACTCTCACTTTCCTCGGCACCGGCACGTCCCAGGGTGTCCCCATGCTCCGCTGCGATTGCGCGGTCTGTCGGTCGAGCGACCCGCGCGACAATCGCACCCGCGCCTCGATTTATCTCGAAACGGACGAGGGCTCCTACGTCGTCGATACCGGAACCGATTTCCGCACCCAATGCCTGCGCGAAGATATCTGGCAGGTGGACGCCGTGATCATGACGCATTCCCACACCGACCACGTGATGGGCTTTGATGACCTGCGGCGGTTCGCCGCCCCGCGCGGCGGCGTCATGCCGGTCTACGCCTCGGCCGAAACGATGGCTGACCTGGCGCGCGTGTACGAGTTTGCTTTCAAGAATCCGAGCCCGTGGCCCGGCTATTTGAAACCCGAGCCGCACATTGTGAGTGGACCGTTCTCGCTAGGCGACACCAGCATTACTCCCCTCCCCGTGCCGCATGGCAGCTCCGAGACGTATGGCTATCTCTTCGCCCGCCAGGGCGTGAAGTTGCTCGCCTACCTGAGCGATTGCAGCGCGGTCCCGGATGAAATCGCGCACGCGATCGCGGGCGTGAAGTTGCTCGTGATCGATGCCCTGCGCGAGAAACCGCATCCCACTCATCTCAGTATCGCGCAGGCTTTGGAGGTGGCGGGCCGCGTTCAACCGGGCCGGACTCTTTTCACTCACATCTGTCACGAACTGCCGCAAAGCGCAGAGACTAATTTGCCGGAGAACGTTGGGCTCGCCTACGACGGTTTGAAAATACACCTCACTCCATGAAGCGCTTTCTCGGCCTGCTCCTTCTCTTGTCGTTAGGCGGAAGCGTCCGCCCGACGGAGGGCGCAGCCGATCCCGTGACGGCGACCATCGTCGTCTACAACCGGAGCGCGCCCGACGCGATCGCGCTCGCTTACTTTTACGCCAAGGCACGACAGATCCCGGACGATCACCTTGTCGGCCTCGAATGCTCGACCGAGGAAGAGATCAGTCGCGAAGAATACGACAAGACAATTGCGGAACCGCTCCGCAAAACCTTCAGCGATCGCAAGTGGTGGACGCTGCGGGAGGACGCGAACAATCCGCCGGCGGTCCGCTCGAACGGCATCCGCTTCGTCGCCCTGATTCGCGGCATGCCGTTGAAAATCCGCGCGACGCCCGAGTATCCCGGGGACGACAAGGAGCCGGGCCGCCAGACGGATCAGAACAATGCGTCGGTTGATTCGGAACTGGCGGCGCTGGCATTTTTCTCCCGCCAAATCTCCGGCCCGGCCAACAATCCCTATTTCCAGAGCTTCCGCCCGATTCTCGAGATCGAGGGGATGCCAATCATGCTCGTCTGCCGCCTCGACGCGCCGACTCCGGAGATCGTTAGGCGTATGATCAGCGACAGTATCGCAGCGGAAAAATCGGGCCTCTGGGGACGCGCCTACGTCGATGGCGCAAACAACACGTCAGGGGGCCTGGCCGATGGCGATCAATGGCTGAAGAGCGTGGTCAACGATCTGCGGCAGGTCGGTATTCCGACGGTTTACAATACCGATTCCGCGCTTTTCCCCGCCGGCTTTCCGATGAACGATTGCGCCCTTTATTACGGTTGGTACGCTGGGGGCATGACGGGGCCGTTCAGCGACGAAGGATTCGCCTTCACCCCGGGAGCCGTCGCGGTTCACATTCATTCCTTCAGCGCCAACACCCTGCGTTCGCCCACCGCCAACTGGGTCGCGCCTCTCCTGAGCAAAGGCGCGGCCGCGTCGTTAGGCAACGTTTACGAGCCGTATCTCCAGCTCACTGCGCATCTCGACATCTTCAACGACCGGCTCCTGCACGGCTTCACATTCGCGGAGAGCGCCTACATGTCGCAGCGGGTCATTTCCTGGATGAATGTCGCGGTCGGCGATCCGCTTTACCGGCCCTACGCTTCCTGGCTGCAAATCGACATGAAGCGCGAGAAACCGGCGAAGAGCGACTGGCGGAGCTATCACGAGTTCGCGGTCACAAACGGCGGCCGACCCAATTATCTGGCTACGGCCCGCAAGGCAGCAGCTCGCGCCCAGAACGGACCGATGATGGAAGATCTCGCCTTGCAGGAAAAAGAAGGTCGGCATTTCTCCTCTGCCCTCAGCGACCTGCAACAGGCGCGCTCACTTTACAAAGAGCCTAACGACATTCTGCGCACGATCGTGGAGCAAGCGGACACACTGACCGAGACCGGAAACAAGAAGGCTGCGCTGGCCCTGATTCGTAATGTCCAGCGGCTCGCTCCAGACGCGCCGGCTCTCGTGCTTCTGCACAAGATGGAAGGGGAACTTAGTCCTCCCTCACCATCGCCCAGACCGTCGCCCTAACGACAGCAAGCATGAGCCCTAGGGCTTAACTCGATGCGTCGCGTCCGGCCGGCGCGGCTCGAGGCGGAAGATGGTTTCGCCTTCCTTCATCAGCTCGAGACTATCACGCGCGATCGTTTCCAGATACGTCGGATCGGTTTTGAGAAGCGCGACCTTTTTTGTCTGCCGCGCGAGGAGCGCCTGTTGCTCGTTTAACTGCGCCTGGAGTTGCTCCATCTCGGCCCGGTTTTGCTGCAGCTTTTTGTAGGGCGGCAGGAAAAAACTGATGATAAGCAGCCAGACGGCGATGAAAAGAAGGACGCGCAGGATATGGTTCATCTGTTGCCAGATGGTGGCCTCGCGCCGCGCTCGTAACTCGCCGTAACCGGTGGCGTCCACTAGCGCATCTTACCTCCGTAGACCGCCTTGTCACCCAGTTCTTCCGCAATGCGCAGGAGCTGGTTGTACTTCGCCACCCGATCGGTCCGGCAGAGCGAGCCGGTCTTGATCTGCCCGGCGTTGGTCGCGACTGCGATGTCGGCGATCGTCGTGTCCTCCGTTTCACCGGAGCGATGGCTGATCACAGATGTGTAGTCGTTTGCTTTCGCGAGATCGATCGTGGCAAAAGTTTCGGTCAGGGTTCCGATCTGGTTCACTTTGACGAGGATGGAATTAGCCACTCCCAGGTCGATGCCTTTACGCAAAAATTCGACATTCGTCACGAACAGATCGTCGCCCACCAGTTGCATGGTTTTGCCTAGCCGGTCGGTCAGTTTCTTCCAGCCGTCCCAATCGTTTTCCGCGCAGCCGTCCTCGATCGAAATGATCGGAAACTTTTTCGCGAGCGATTCGTAGAGATCGATCAGCTCCTCGGCCGAGCGCTTTGAGCCGTCGGATTTTTTGAAGACGTAGGCGTTTTGCTCCTTGTCGTAGAACTCCGAGGAAGCGGCGTCGAGCGCGATGAAGATTTCCTGGCCTAACGAGTAACCGGCTTTCTCGACCGCCGCGGCGATCGACTCGAGCGCGTCCTCGGCCGATTTCAATTTCGGCGCGAAACCGCCTTCGTCGCCAATCGCGGTCGAGAGGCCGCGATCTTTCAGGACGCTTTTGAGCGCGTGAAAAACCTCCACTCCGTAGCGCAACGCCTCTGGAAAGCTGGGCGCGCCTTTCGGCATGATCATGAACTCCTGGAAATCGATCGGCGCATCGGAATGCGCGCCACCGTTCAGGATGTTCATCATCGGAACCGGGAGAACCTTCGCCTCACTGCCGCCGAGATAGCGAAAGAGCGGAATTTTCTCCGAATCCGCGGCGGCATGCGCGACCGCCAGGGAAACGCCTAACAATGCGTTGGCGCCCAGTTTCTTTTTGTTAGGCGTGCCGTCGAGCTCGATGAGTTGTTGGTCGAGCTTGGCCTGCTCGAGCGCGTCGAAACCGACCAGGACCGGCGCGATTGTCTCGTTCACGGAAGCGACGGCCTTGGTCACACCCTTGCCGCCGTAGCGCTGCTTGTCGCCGTCGCGCAATTCCCACGCCTCATGCTCGCCCGTGCTCGCCCCGCTCGGAACCGCCGCCCGGCCGAAACCGCCGCCGTCCAGGTGCACATCCACTTCGATCGTCGGGTTGCCGCGCGAATCGAGAATCTCGCGCGCGTGAATTTTATCGATGCTGGTCGCCGCCATATCGTTAGGGAATTACCCGCTCTTCGCGGAAGGCGCAAATCCTCTTTGGCTAAGGAGCCCTGGATTTCGTCCGCACGATTGAACGGCTGCGAAATTTCCCTCCTGTTAAACATGACCCACTCCCCTCTGCCCGTTTCAAACCGTGGCCTAACGCCGCCCGAATATTTGCCGTTGGCATTGCGGGTGCGACTGGCTAATCTGGCCTCGTGTTTTTGCGAACTGGAAGCGTCATGATGCTTTGCCTGCTGGTCGGCCAGGCCTGGGCGACGCCAAAAACGGGACCTTCGCCGACACCGTCGGCCACTGCCACAGCGACGAGCGCTTCCGGTTCTCCCCTTTCCGCGGCGGAGATGGCGGGCGCGATCAAAACCGATTCGCTCACCATCCCAACTCCCGGCGAGCTCTTCACCGCACTCGGCAAACCGGCCAAGCCGGATTGGGCCTCGCGCTATCGCGGACCGATCGCGATGAATTACAAGACGCGCGCCCAGATCGCGCTCAATCTCGGTGGCTTGATCGCCGACGGCTTCATCGCGGTCGAGGCGCAGGACACCCAGCAGGTCAAGAATATCGGCGGTGACGTCGTGAAGCTGGCGAAGGCGCTCGGGGTGAGTGAAAACATTCTGGCGCGCGGGAATAGCATCAATCAATTCGCCGAAAACGACGAGTGGAGCGCGCTTCAGGAGGAACTGGAAGCGACCCAAAACGAAGTCAAAGCCTCCATGCAATCGCATCGCGATCAGGATCTGGTCATCCTCGTTAGTCTGGGTGGCTGGATTCGCGGCACCCAGGTGGTGAGCGGCGTGGTGGCAAAAAACTACGACGAACGACTCGGCCAGATCCTGCGCCAGCCTGAGCTGCTCCGTTTTATCCGCTCGAAGATCAGCCAGATTTCGCCCGACCTGCAAAACGATCCGCTGGTCAAAAGCGTCAACAATCAGCTCGGAACGATCGAGCAAATCGTCGCCAAACCCTTCGGCCAGGCGCTCACCGCCGCCGAGGTCTCTCAGCTGAATGACCGGGTCAACCAGGTGATGAAGGAAATCCAGAAGAAGGATTGAAGATGCGCCGCGTTGTTTGTTTTTGCCTAACGATCCTGTCCGCACTCGCGATTGCGTTGCCTGCCCTGGCCGAGACCGACCAGGAAGTCGCCGCCCGGGCGGTCGCCCTCGATCTGGCCGGCGCGTTCTCGAACGACGGTTTCAAGCTCCGCGACGGACACTGGACCGGCACCCTCGCCCCGGCCGAGAGCAAAGTGATCGCGGTCAATCTCTACGCAGGGAACGAGTATTGGTTTTCCGCTGGCGCGACCGACAAAGGGAAAAAGGTCACGGTCGAAGTCTTTAACGAAAAAGGCGAGCCAGTCGCGGGAGAAAAATTCAATTCCGGCACGAAAGCGGCTTCCGGAGTGGCTGTGGAAAACAGCGGCCAATATTTTATCCGGGTGCGATTAGACGAAGGCGGACCAGCGGGCGTCTGTTTCGTCTATAGCTACAAATGAAAGCGCGTCATCTCCTCCCATTGGCCGCGGCTTCGTTGCTTGCGGCAGGTTGCGCATCTTCTGGCAAACCAAAGGTATTTTCCGGCGGGACCGACACTTGGTTCGCGGTCGCGGCCAACCAGACACCCTTTTATAAATACGGCCCGCAGCAGGGCAGCGGACCGGATATGCAACTGGCGCACGACTCGATCATGAAGGTGATCCGGCCGTCGTTCGGTTACGTGAAAGTAAAATTGCAGGATGGCGAAAGCGGCTACGTCGCGAGTGAAGACATTCGACCGGCGGAGCCAACCCTCGTGGCGGAAAAACTCGCGCCGCCGCCGGAAGTAACGACTCCGATCCTCGCCAGCCACACCGAGCAAGGTGAACAGTTCGGCCTCAATTCCGACGATCCGCGCCTCGTCGCGCCACCCGAGCCGCTCCCGGAAGCGGGCCCGACACCGGATTTCCGCTACGAACCGGCGCCGCTGGATAATCATTAGGCGCGCCGCGCGCCACTCGTCGTCGCTGGCTTTTCGGCCGCGACAGGCTTGCACCGAGACAGGCCTTTAGGATAAATACCGCGCTTGCGTCGGACCGTCCCTCGCGCAAGATGCAGCCTTTCGCCGCCAAACCGCGTCATGATTTCTTTGCAGATCTTCTTCGAGGGCAACGTCCAGGGCGTTGGCTTTCGTTGGTCGGTGAAACGGATCGCCACGGGCTTCGACGTCGTCGGCTGGGTGCGCAACCTGCCGGATGGCCGCGTTGAGGTGCAGGCGAGTGGCGAGGAACCGGAAGTGCGCGCCTTCGTCGAGGCGATCGGTCAAAGCGAACTCCGCGCGCACATCCGCAAACAAGCGGAATCCATTCTCAGCTCGCCGCCGTCCGCCCGCGGTTTCGAAATTCGCCATGACTGAGCCCGCCGTCACGGTCCAGAACCTGACGAAGGTGTTCCCGATCCCTTTCCGGCGCACGAAGCTGGTCGCCGTCCGTGGGCTGAATCTGGAGGTCGCTCCCGGCCAGGTTTACGGACTGCTCGGGCCTAACGGCTCAGGGAAAAGCACGACCCTGAAAATCATCCTCGGCCTCGTCGCCGCGAGCGCTGGAACAACGAAGATCTTTGGTCGCGACAGCCGCGAAGTCGGGAGCCGGGAGGCGGTCGGCTTTTTGCCCGAGAACCCTTATTTCTACAAATACCTCACGGGCGAGGAAACGCTTCGTTTCTATGGAAAACTGTGTGGCTTGCGCGGGAAGAAGCTGCAGGCCCGGACGAACGAGTTACTCGATCTCGTTAGTCTGCAGGACGCGCGCGATCGCCGGCTCGGCGGCTATTCCAAGGGGATGCTGCAGCGCATCGGGCTCGCCCAGGCGCTCATCCAGGAGCCCAAACTCGTCGTGCTCGATGAACCGACCGCGGGCGTCGATCCGGCCGGCTCGCGCGAGATTCGCGACCTCATTCTCGATCTCAAAAGGCGTGGGATCACTGTTTTGCTTTCTTCCCATCTCCTCGCCCAGGTGCAGGAGATCTGCGACCGGGTTGGAATCCTCGCCCACGGTGTGCTCGTTAGGGAAGGCCGGGTCGAAGATCTGCTCGCGATCGAAAACCAGACCGAGCTCATCCTCGAAAACGCAACTCCTGAGGTTCTCGCGCAAATCTCCTCGCTCCTCGACAAATCCAACACCCGCCTCGTCGAGCAACGCCAGCCACAGACCACGCTGGAGGGTTTGTTTCTGGAAGCGACGAAAGCGCCAAACGAAAAGCCCGATCCTAAATGATGCCTGAAACCAGACATCGCGCGTTTTCGCCCGCCCGCATTGCCGCCATCACCGGCAACACTTTCACCGAGCTGGTCAGGCTGAAGGTTTTCTATTTCCTGCTCATCTTCGCCCTGCTCCTGATCGGTAACTCGCTCTTCATGGCGCGGCTCAGCTTCCAGCAGGAATTCCAAGTCCTGAAAGATGTGTCGTTAGGCGCGATGAGCATCTTCACTTCCCTGCTCGCGATCGTGGCCACGGCTCAGCTCCTGCCGCGCGATCTGGAGGATCGCACGATTTACACGATCCTGGCCAAGCCGGTGCCGCGTTACGAATACCTTATCGGCAAACTGGCGGGCGTTCTTCTCCTCCTCGGCCTCAGCATTCTCGCGATGAGCGCGCTTTTCCTCGCCGTCCTTTTCGTGAGGGAGCAAATGCTCATCAGCGAAACTCTGCGCGAGACAGCCGGCCAGCGTCCCGAGCAGGTGCAGGCTGCACTCCACAGCCTCAGGGAATCGGCCTTCAACACCAACCTCTTCCCCGGGATCGTCGTCATTTATCTCAAGGCCGCGCTCCTCGCCGCGCTTACTCTCTTCATCTCCACCTTCGCCTCCTCCAACATCTTCACCATCGTGGTGATGGTCTTCATTTATTTCATCGGCCATCTCCAAGCCACGGCGCGCGAATATTGGC
>DASXYO010000091.1:0-9663 GCA_036502465.1 Chthoniobacterales bacterium | reverse complement strand
GCGTTGGGCGCGTAGAGTTGCAAGGTGGTGTCGGCGGAAAGGCTGCCGCCGCCGATTTGGAGGACGCCGTTGTTGCCCAAGGCGGCGACTTTGAGGGTATCGGCGTGGAGATCGGCATTGGTCAGGTTGACCTGGCCGCTGGCGCCGGAATTGCGGACATCGATGGTGCCGCGGTCGGCCTGCACTTTGCCGCTGAGGTTGACCTGGCTGTTGCCGCTCGCGGCGGTGGCCTGAATGACGATCTTGCCTCCCGGTCCGGGAGCGGCGGCGTCGAGGAGAGAGAGGAGTTGGCCGGTGTTGGCGATGTTGATCGCGACGCCGGAGGTCTTGCCGCTCTTGAGGGTGATGTTGCCGCCGGTGGCGCTGTGGCGGTTGGTCGTGTTGTGCGAGACTTGGATGCGGTTGTTGACCGTGACGGCGCCGCTGTTGGCCGCGAGGCTGACGGTGCCGCCCTTGCCGCCGATGACGTCCTTGCCGTTGGTGCCGCTGGAGGCTTCGATGTCGGCTCCGACCACGATGTCGCCGGTGGTGGTGGTGAGGGCGAGGGTGCCGCCATCGCCCCCGAGGAAGTTCGTGCCCGCGGCGGCATTACCGCCATCAAAGGACGCGCCGTGATAAACCCCGGCTCCGGGCCCAAACGTGATGCTAGTCGCGTTTAGACTCAGGCTTCGTCCATTTCCACCCGCGCCGTTGGTCGAGGTAAGTCCTGCGAAGTCGAGAAACTCGCCACCGCTCGGGATGAAATTGGAAAGGACCACTTGAGTCGCGTCGTAATCAACCTGAAACGAACCAAAGCCATCGCTCGTATCGAGCCGGCCTCCGGGTGCGACATTGGTGAAGCTGCCTTCAAGACCGACGCTCGAGGCGTTCAGGAGCGTAAATTCATTGCTGTTGGTGACCACATTCTGGAAACCGCTCACGAAGCTAACCATGAGCTGACCGCCGATCGCAACAGTCCCGTTCACGTTGACGTGGCCATAGTTACTGCCTTGCGTCAGGCCGCCTAACTGGAAGCTAAGTTGCGACGCGCCGAGTAAAGTGATGTTGCCGTTTACAGTCAGGCCGGTTCCGCCGAGCGCGGGTTGTAACTTGGCACTGTTCGTGATCGAGCCGTTAATCGTCCCCCGGGCGTCAACCAGTCCGCCGACGAAATCGAGAACAGATGTCGAAGTGACAGTTCCGCCCGCAAGAAGAAAGGTTCCGGCGTTCTGAGTGTAACTCCCGGTTACGGACAAGGTGTCAGGTCCTACATCTACCGTTCCAGTCGAAGTAACGATGCCGTCAAACAGCAATGTGCCGTTGCCTGTCCTAATCGAGCCGCTATTTATGAAGGTGCCGCCGCCGTTGCCGTTCAGCAGCAGGGTGCCGCCATTGACCGCCAGCAGGGTGCCGCGATTGATAAGGCCGTTGATCGGGTCCGGGTCCAGATTGAGGGTAAGTCCCGGAACGTTCGCCGATATAATCCCGTCAGCCTGATTGACGATTCCGATCTGGTTGTTGCCGAAACTACCGGCGTTACTTGTCTCACCATCGATGGTGGTGCCTGCGTTGGTGAAGATTCCGCTACCGCGAATGAGATCAGCATCGACAAGAGAGAGAGTCCCCGTCCCGGTGAACGTGACATTTCCGTTCAGGACGAAGTCGGCGAAGTTGCCGGTCGACTTGAGCACGATATGAGCGTCGTTGGTGATCGTGCCGGAGAGAGTGGTGATGCTCGGCTTATTGAATTGGATCGTCCCTGCGCCGGTGAACAAAGTTCCATTGGTAATCGTGAAGTCACTGCCGAACTGGAGAATCGCGCCACTCGCGGCGGAGGCGACTCCGGAGAACGTTCCGCCGCCGAGGAGAGCGAAGGTTCCTGCTTCGGCTGATACAGTCCCAGTATTATGGAGTGGGATGCTGAAGGTCACTTTCCCATCCGTCGCGTGAGCGGTGAGGGTGCCGGAGTTATTGAAGGTCGAGCCTTCGCCGCTGAAGGTGCCGCCGTTCAAGACGAGGTCATAGTAGCCCGAGTTATTGATCGTCGTGTTATCGACCGTGAGAAGCGCTGACTGGGTGCTGGTTCCGGCAACGTTCAGAACACCGGAGGTAATGGAGCCACCAGTAAATTGCAGTCCTACCTCGAGAGTCAGGGGATAGGCGAGGACGAGGGTGCCGCCGCTCATGAAGAGCTGATTGATCGTGACGCCGCTGACGATGTCCTGGGTTAGCGTCCCGTTTGCGAAAGTCACATCATAATCAGCGCCGTTGTTGCCATTGTTGGGAATGGGATTTGGCGCCCAACTGGTGGGATCACTCCAATTACCAGTGCCACCATTGTACACGGCAGAGATGACCGGCGTCGGTGTAATGATCGGCGTCGGCGAGGGTGTGATTGTCGGTGTGGGAGTTGCCGTTGGGGAGGGCGTAGATGTGGGTGTGGGGGTTGCGGTAGGAGTAACTGTTGGCGTCGGACTGACCGTCGGCGTGGGAGTGGATGTTGGTTTTGGGGTCGGCGTTGGTGTTTCTGTCGGCACCGGGGTCGCGGTCGGCGAGGGACTCGGCGCATCGATTCTCCGATTTCCCGTCCGCGTTGCTTCCGTCTTCTGGCTCACGGTATCGACCAGGTTAACCGCCGTGCCGCCGCCGAAGATCACGAGGTTGGTATCGAGCAGCGCCATTTGCTCTTTTTGGAGTTCCTGCGTCTTGATTTCCTCCCCGATAAGATCGGAACTCGGCAGGGGCGCGAACTTGCCCGATATGAGTGCGGCGGTTTTCTTCAGCCGTTTTATGTCGACATCCACCACCTCGGGGAGAGTGGTGCCGGCCGGATTAACGATCAGCATTTGGCCGGCGTGAATCAGGACAGATTCACCGACCTTGTTATTGCGAAAGATCCGCCCGGTGCCCTCGAGAACGATGAACTTGATGAAGGCGTTGGCGTGATACTCCAGCATGATGGTCGTGCCGGTGATGGCCGCTGTGACTAACGACGTCTTGATTCTTGCCCCGCCCGCGCTTTTTGGCACCTGGAGCAGCATCGCTCCGCCACCGAGTTCGAGATCGCGAGTTCCCTCGTTAAACGTGAAGATCGTGTTCGCACCCAGACGTGCCAGCGTGCGGTCGGTAAAGGTGAGCTCGGCCCGCGATTCCTCGCCGGTCCGCACGGCCGCGCCATCGGCGACTTCGTCGCTGATCCTGGCTGGCCGCGCCGCGGCTTTCGCAGGCAGTATTTTCACATCGCGGATCACCTGGCTGACGCGGGCTTTGGTGAGATTATCAGCAGACGCGGAGAGAAGTGAGAGCGCGAACGCGACGGCGAGGACGGAGCGTTGAATGATGCGCCTCGTCAGCGCCGAGGACCGTTGAACAGGAGATCGATTGGAGCGGCTTTGTCGAAAATATGAATTCACGATTTTGAAAAGCATTTGTGATCCATGCCCCGCGTAAACCTGGACACCGCACGCAGTCGGCAGGAGGCCCAATCGGTTATCAGTACACCGCCCATGAAGTCAAGCTTTCTGAGCGGCGCAAAATTCCCGGACTGAGACGCTTGTCCCGGTGTGCGGGTGGCGCGCCTGTGCCATTCTCCCCTGGGCCGCTAGAATTTCCAGCTCAGGGTGATTCCGCCGCCGATATTGAAGACTTCGTAATCGAAAGCGCTGCGATTAGACTGGTTCGCGACGAAAGTCGTCAGCGCGCTCAGGGTGAGCCAGTCGCGGATGCGATAGTTTGCGCTGAGAGCGAGGACTTCGCTCACGTCGGTCCGGCCGCCGGTGTCGTATGGCCTAACGACCAACCGGCCGGCGGCGTTGAGCGAGAAATTCCGGGCCAGATTAACCGAATAGCCGACGTAGACGCCGAAGTCGTTGCGCTGCGGCGGACTCGGAGTGGCGTACAGGCTGATGCTGGCGTCGGCGCCAAAGGAAATTTGCTGGGCTCGCCCGATTCGGATTGGAACTTCGGCACTGAGGCCAAGCGCGTAGTTGGAGAAGAAATCGTCGAAATTATCCGTCCCGGTGAGGCGGTTGTAATCGATGTTCGCGCGCAGGGTGAGGTTGCTCAGTTTCGGCATGTAATAAACGAGGCCCGCGATCGCATCGAAGCTGGCGAAGTTGAAGCTGCTGAAATCCTGGTAGTAGAAAAATTGCTGCCGGAGTGTGAACTCTCCGTAGAGCGTCTTGGAAATTTTCGGCGCGTAAGTGATTCCGATGACCGGCGCGATGATCACGTCGCTGACCCGGCCACGATCGACCAGCGCGACGTTCGACGTGTAGTAAATCGGAACGCCCGTCTCGAGCGTGAACGGCTCATATTTCTCCACTCGCTTGAGAATGGCTTGCTCGCCAAGGTCGCTGTCGTTAGGGCTGGCGGCCGCGTAGCCCTGGTCGACGCCATTGGAAGAAACACTGCCGGGAATTTGCGGAGCAGTGCTCTGGCTGGTGAGGAGCCTCGCACGATCCGCGTCGCTGGTCTGGGCTTGCGCCAGGCGAGGGCAGGCGAGGACGAGGAGAAAAAACAGGATTGAACGACAAACGGGCGCGGATTTCATGGACGCGTCCCTTTTAGTGAGCGCGCATCGGCGCCGTCAAGCCTTTCCCCGAGAAGAGGTATTTGGCGGGAGGTTACCCGAACGGCAGGTTCGCCTTGATGCGCTGCACGTCGGTCTTGTGGACGAGGCCCGATTTGGCGAGCTGACGTTTGCGCTTGGCGTTCTTGGTCGCCATCAGATGCCGCCGCGTGGCATGGGAACGGAGTACCTTTCCGGTTCCGGTGATTTTGAACCGTTTGGCGACTGCTTTCCTTGTCTTGCTGCGCGCGATGGGCTTCGGCATAAGGCGCGGAAGATAAGCACACTGCCCGGGGCTGACAACCGATTTTCTGTTTACCCTTTCTCTATTCCGGCGTTCCTTTGTCGATGGAAACGCAGACACCAGCAGACCCGCGAGTCGTCATCATCGGCGCGGGGTTCGGCGGTCTGGAGGCGGCGAAACACCTCGGCAATAAGCCGGTCGGGGTGACGGTGATCGACCGCACCAACTACCATCTTTTTCAGCCGCTGCTCTACCAGGTCGCGACCGCCGCCCTCTCCCCCGCCGATATCGCGGCGCCGGTCCGCGGCATTCTCGGCAAATACGAGAACATCGAAGTGATGCTGGCCGAAGCGCAGGCTGTCGATGTCGAAAAGAGAATCGTGCGCACCGTAGAGCGCGAGATTCCCTACGACTACCTGATCGTCGCAACCGGCTCGCGCCATTCCTATTTCGGGCACAACGAGTGGGAAAAACTCGCGCCCGGTCTCAAGAGCCTGGAGGACGCAGTCGAAATTCGGCGGCGGATTTTGATGGCGTTTGAATTCGCCGAGAAAACGGAGGATCCCGCGGCCCGCGCTGCCGCGATGAATTTTGTCATCATCGGCGGCGGCCCGACCGGCGTGGAAATGGCGGGGGCGATCGCCGAGATCGCGCGCAAGACTCTGGCGCGGGATTTCCGGCACATCGATCCTTCGACAGCGCGGGTCATCCTTGTGGAAGGAGACAAGCGGGTGCTTTCCGGATTTCCAGAGGATCTTTCAGCGAGCGCCCTTTCGCAATTAAAGGAGCTCGGCGTGGAAGTGATCACCGGCACGCACGCGGAAAACCTGACCGAGGACGGACTCGAAGTGGCGGGCAAGTTCATTCCGTGCCGGGTGAAAATCTGGGCGGCCGGCAATGCGGCATCGTTTGTTGGAAAAACGTTAGGCGTGCCGGTTGATAAATCCGGGCGCGTCGTCGTGCAGGATGACCTGACGGTTCCGGGGCATCCCGAGGTGCAGGTGATCGGCGACCTTGCCAACTTCACCTCGAAAGATGGCAAGCCGCTTCCCGGGGTCTCACCCGTCGCGATTCAGGAGGGTCGCCACGCCGCGCACAATATCCTGCACATGGTTGAAGGTGCGAAACCGCAGCGCTTTTACTATTGGGATAAAGGCAGCATCGCCACGATCGGCCGCAACCGCGCGGTCGCGGACCTGAATGTCGTGCATTTCAGCGGCTTCCCGGCTTGGCTGGCCTGGCTCTTCATTCACGTTCTTTATCTGGTCGGATTCCGAAACCGGATCGCGGTCCTGTTCCAATGGGCCTGGGCTTACGTCACCTTCAACAAGGGCGCGCGGCTCATCACGCGGAACTTTCAGGCGGAACAGCGACCGGTCGGCTAAATGCACCACGAAGGACACGAAGAGCACGAAGCCGGGCCGGTCGTTTGACCTTCGTGCTCTTCGTGTCCTTCGTGGTTTGATTTAACCTGTGCGATCCCGTCACGTCTTACCGAATTTTCGGATCGCTATTGTCGGTGCGGGCGCGATCGGCCTCTACTATGGTGGGAAGCTCGCGCACTTCGGACGGGACGTGCATTTCCTTCTGCGCAACGATTACGAGGTCGTGCGCAAACGCGGATTGCGCCTCCGGAGCAAGACCGAAAACATCCACGTCGCGAAGATCAATCCCGCGCGTTCCAGTAGCGAGATCGGACCGTGCGATCTTGTCATTGTTGCGGTCAAGACGACCTCCAACGATGAATTGCCATCGCTTGTTGCGCCATTGTTAGGCGAGAAAACTCTCATCCTGACCCTGCAAAACGGGATCGGGAATGAGGAATTCCTCGCGCAGCATTTCGGCGCGGAACGAATCCTGGGCGGCATCTGTTTTATTTGCCTGACTCGCATCGAACCGGGCGTGGTGGAGCGCTCCGATTCCGGCCGGCTGGCGATCGGAGAATTTCACGGCTACCCGCGGCCCGTCCTGCACGACATCGCGTGGGAATTCAAACGCGCCGGGGTGGTCTGTCGGGTAGTGGCCGACCTCGCGCTTGAACGGTGGCGCAAACTGGTCTGGAACATTCCCTTCAACGGACTCGCAGTGACGTCCGGCGTTAGCACCGCGGAGATCCTGTCGGACGACTCATTGCGTCAACGCGCGCTCGCATTGATGGACGAAACGATCGCAATCGCGAACGCAAAAGGCCATCGTTTGCCAACGGCGGTCGCGCTTGAGCAGATGAAAGGCACGGAAAAAATGGGCGACTACAAACCTTCGACGCTGATCGACCATCTCGCAGGGCGACCGTTGGAGATCGAAGCGATCTGGGGCGAGCCCCTCCGTGCGGCGCGCGACGAGAACGTGGACGCGCCGCAACTGGAAAAGCTTTACCGCGAGCTTGTCGCGCTCGACCGGGCAAGTCGAAAATGAAGACGGATTCCTTGCCGAAGATCTCGGTTTTTAACCGGCAGCGAAAAGTGACCCTCGATCGTGAGGCGTTGGAAGATTTCGCGCGCCGCGCACTCGCGGTGTGCGCGCGTGAACGAGGCGTCGGCCTAACGAATCTGCCACAGGTTGACGTGGTCCTCATTGCCGATCGACGGATAAGCGAGCTGCATCGGCGTTTCATGCAGATCGATGGACCGACCGACGTCATCACCTTTCAGCACGGCGAAATTTTCATCAGCGTCGAGACCGCAAAAAGACAGGCAAAAGCAGAACGCACTTCCCTCCTCGACGAGCTACATCTTTACCTGGTGCACGGCCTGTTACACCTCCACGGTTTCGATGACCGGCAGGAAAAAGACCGCGCTCGCATGGCCGCGCTCCAGGAGCGGATCGTCAAATCCCTCTCCTAGTTCCGGCAGCCTGCCGGTTGATTCACGCGCCTTGCGTGTTATGCTTTTCGTTATGCTTTCGCTGAACGGTTTTCTCTTTCTATCCCGGTCGCCGAGTTCTCCTTAGAGGAAAGTTTGTTCGTTCTCATGCAGGTTTTTCCGGAGATCTTGAGCGCTGTCGAGACGCCTGAGGTTGGGCAGGAGACAAAAACGAAAGAGGCGCTCGATCTTCCCTGGAACGTGGTCGTGCATAACGATCCGGTGAATTTGATGAGTTACGTGACGATGGTTTTTCAAAAGGTCTTTGGCTATCCGAAGGAAAAGGCCGAGCTGCACATGATGGAAGTGCATCGCAACGGCCGCTCCATCCTCTGGAGTGGAGTGCGCGAGCGGGCCGAGCTGTTTGTTCAGCAACTGCACGGGTACCTCCTCCTCGCGACGATCGAGCGGACAAATTGAAATGGAAGTCTCGCGCAACAACGGCAGTCTCGAGATCAACGAAATCGATCCGTTTCTCGCCGAACTCCTGCGCCAGATCCCAGTCAGCACCAAGCCCGATTCGGTTCCCGCCGCCGAGCGACGCCTCTACAGCGCGCCAGCAGGGCCTAACGAGAAGGAATTTTGCGCCGAGTGGAAAGTTTACGTCGAACCGGAACTGCGCCGGCTTTTCCGAACTTCTACCGAGACGGTAGAGGCGGATTTGCGCCAGTTGGCGGAGAGCGACAAGCCTTTCGCCAACAGCACGCTCCGCATTCCGCACCAGCATTCCGAAGCGTGGCTCAATGCCCTCAACCAGGCGCGGCTCGCGATCGCGGCCAAGTTTGATTTCACGGAGGCGGAACTCTGCGACCACTACCGGTCACCCATCGGCTCGCGGCGCGACCTCAGTCTTTTTCAGGTCAATTTCTATGGATTCCTGCAGGAGTTCATTCTCCGCGAAATGGAATGCGAGAGCCCGGTGGAGCCCGCCGAATAAGATACTGCCGCGCCTAACCAGAGCCGCCCTGCTTGCGCTCGCGCACCATTTTCATGAGGCGCTCCTTCAGGGCATCGGAGGATTTCGCTGGCTTCAGGCTGAGAGCGAAAGCTTCGTGAAGCCGGTAGCATTCAGTGATGAACTCCTCCGCCTTCTCCCCAAATTCGCGGCGCGCCTCTTCAAATTCGCGGACCTCGCCATTTTCCAGCGCGCCGATCACGTAGAGCCGTGCGCGGTTCTGGAATTCTTCAAAGCTCATCTTTTAGTTCCTTAAGGCCGTCGTAGATCTTTTTCAGGCCTAATTCGAGACGCGTTTTCACGGTCCCTAATGGTGTATTCGTATTTGCGGCGATTTCGCGCTGACTCATGCCGCGAAAAAATGCGAGATCGATTGCCTGCTGCTGGGCGGGAGGTAGGCTCGAGATCACTTGGCGGATTAAAGCGCGCGTGTCGGAGAAGTTGATTTCTTCCTCGGTCGCGTTGTGAACCCAGGCGTCCGGCTGCTGTTCGGTTTCATTCTGCAAACGCTCCCCCGCTCTCATGTAGGCCTGCTTTTTGCGCAGGCCGTCGATCGCCCGCCGCCGCGCCAGGGTTACCATCCAGCCGAGCGGTTTGCCTTTTTGTGCGGAAAAATTTTTGGCTTGGTTCCAGAGTTCCATGAAGATCTCCTGGAGTAAGTCGTCTGCCTCCGCCTCGTTATGCACGACCCGCAGGATGAGCGCCTTGATGATCCCGTTGTAGCGATCATAGAGCTTGGAAAGCGCCTCGGGGTCCTCCTCCTGGATACCGTGCATCAGCTCCAAGTCGGTCGGTTCCCCGGGCCCGAGCGGAGGAGTGGTCGCCGGCAAACGTGGTGCAGTCTCGTCCGGGTCACCTTCAAGTGGGATTTTTGGTCGGCGCGGCATTTGGGTTGGCAAAAAAGAGAGATGATCTAAGGCAACCGGGCCAGCACGTCCACTGCGATTCGCGCAACCGCGGATGAATGCGGCTTAGCTCTTGTTGCCGGCCATCGGCTGCCCGGCGAAGTGGAGCGTCTCCAGAATATCGCCGCGCAGGCTCAGGAAATCTTCAC
>DASXYO010000090.1:0-29531 GCA_036502465.1 Chthoniobacterales bacterium | reverse complement strand
TCGGGAGAGGGATTCCGCCCGCGAAATCCTGTTCATCCCGCGAATCCTGCTTAAGTTCCTCCTCCCGTGAGCAACCCGCAGATTCGCATTCCCAGCTCTACTTATCGGCTGCAGTTCAACCGAGAGTTCACCTTCGCGCAGGCACGCGCCATCGTGCCCTATCTGCACGCGCTCGGGATTAGCGATTGTTATGCGTCGCCTTATTTCCAGGCGCGGGCCGAGAGCCTGCACGGCTACGACATTACCGATCACAACAAGCTGAATAGCGCGATCGGTTCGCGCGCGGAGTACGACGCCTGGATCGCGGAACTGCAAGCCCGTGGGATGGGCCAGGTGCTCGATTTCGTGCCTAACCACATGGGCATCGGCGAACCTCAAAACGTCTGGTGGGCCGACGTTCTCGAGAACGGGCCGAGTTCGGAATTTGCGCCCTACTTCGATATCGACTGGCAGCCGCTCAAGTCGGACCTGCGCGACAAAGTTCTGATTCCGATTCTGGGCGATCAATACGGACGCGTGCTGGAGCGAGGAGAGTTGAAGGTGCATTACGACAGCGGCCGTTTTTTCCTGCGCTACTTCGACCATGAATTTCCGATCGCGCCGGGAACCTACCGGCACATTCTCGAGATTGCGCTCGCACAGCTGGTCGAGCACAAGGACGAAGATTTCTACGCGGAGTTGCAGAGCATCCTGACCGCGCTCGAGTATCTGCCCCGCCGCGGGGAAACGGACCCGGAACGAATCGCGGAGCGGACGCGGGAAAAGGAAATCATCAAGCGCCGGCTGGAGCGTCGCAGTCAGGAAGCGCCCCCGGTGCAGGAGGCAATCGAGAAAGCCCTAGCGATCATCAATGGCACCCCGGGCGATCCCCGCAGCTTTGATGCGCTTGATGCTCTCCTGACCGATCAAGCTTATCGCCTCGCCTTCTGGCGGGTGGCGGCGGAGGAAATCAATTACCGGCGTTTCTTCGATATCAACGACCTGGCCGCCATCCGGATGGAATTGCCGGAGGTGTTCAATGCCGCGCACCAACTCGTGCTCGAGTTGATTGCGAGCGGCGCCGTCACCGGCCTGCGGATCGATCACCCCGACGGCCTTTACTTGCCTAACGAATACTTCGAGAAGTTGCAGCGGCGCGCCGCGGAAGCGCTTCAGATTCCCTTCAGCGAGGGGAAGCGCGCGATCTATCTCGTGGTCGAGAAAATCCTGAGCGGCGACGAGCAATTGCGGAGCGACTGGCCGGTGCATGGCACGACCGGCTACGATTTCATGAACGACGCCATCGGCGTCCTCGTCGACACCACGGCCGAGCGCGCGATCAGCGGCACGTTTCACAAATTCATCGGGCACAGCCTGCATTTCGGGCATCTCGTTTACGCGAAGAAGCGTCTCGTCATGCGGCTCTCGCTCGCCAACGACGTCAACGTCCTCGGCGCGATGTTTGACCGGATCTCGGAGAAAAATCGTTGGTACCGAGACTATACGCTCGATGCCCTGACGCTCGCGGTGCGCGAGACGATCGCTTGTTTTCCCGTCTACCGAACCTATCTCGCGCCGAACCGCCCGGTCAGCGAAGCCGATCGCACCGTTATCGAGCGCGCGGTCTCCGCCGCCAAACGCCGCAACCCCGCCCTCGAAGAATCGGTTTTCAATTTCCTCCGCGACATCCTGCTCTTTCGTTTCCCGGAAAACCTGGATGACGAAGCGCGCGAGGAGCACATCCATTTCGTGCTGAAATTCCAGCAGACGACGGGACCGATCATGGCGAAGGGGCTGGAGGACACGGCCTTCTACATCTACAACCGTCTGGCCGCGCTGAACGAAGTCGGTGGCGAGCCGCAGCGTTTTGGCCTCAGTTTGGAAGGATTTCACCGGCGCAATCGCGAGCGGCAAGAGGAATGGCCGGCCACCATGCTTTCCACTTCGACGCACGACACGAAGCGCAGCGAGGATGTACGGGCGCGGATGGCGGTTATCTCGGAAATGCCGGAGCAATGGCGCCGGTCGTTAGGCCGTTGGCGGACGGTGAACCGTCGCTGGAAGGGGCGGATCGAAGAGAGCGAGGCGCCCGATCGCAACGAGGAATATCTGCTTTACCAGACTCTGCTCGGAAGCTGGCCGCTCGAGCCGTTTCGTGAGCTAAGTGACGAGGCACGCTCTGATTATCGGGCGCGCATTCAGCAATACATGGCCAAGGCGATGAAGGAGGCAAAGCTGAATACAAGCTGGGTTCAGCCTAACAAAGAATGGGACGGCGCGGTCGCGCTCTTCATCGAGAAAATTCTCGATCCGTCGCCACGGAACCGCTTTCTTGAAAGTTTCCTGCCGGTGGCGGAAGAGGTCGCTCGAGCGGGGGCGATTAACTCGCTCTCGCAGGTCCTTCTGAAACTGACGTCCCCCGGCGTGCCGGATATCTATCAGGGAAATGAGATTTGGGATTTCAGCCTGGTCGATCCGGATAATCGGCGGAGGGTCGATTACGCGCACCGGCGCGAGATGCTCGATAGGCTCGCTAGCGCGACACCGGAGGATTTGTTAGGCAATTGGCGCGATGGACGGATCAAGCTCTTCCTGACGCACCGGCTTTTGACTTTTCGACGGGAGAATCCGGAGGTCTTCCGGAAAGGAACCTATTTGCCGCTCAATGTGTCCGGCGAATTTGCCGATTGCTGCATCGCCTTTGCGCGCGAGTGGGAAGGCCAATCAATTGTCGTTCTCGCGCCGCGTTTCATTTTGCGCGTCGGTTTCCCGCCAATCGGTGAGTCCTGGCGCGACACCGCTGTTCATTTGCCCGCAGGTTTTTCGGGAGGCCGAGACTTGTTTACGGAAGCGTCCTTCGAACAAGGGCCCGCGCTTCCCTTGGCGCAGGCCATGGCTCGCTTGCCGTTTGCGCTCTTCGTCGTTACGCCCCGCGGCTGAAACGCTCGAGAAGCATCACGATGGTGTGCGAAAAGTTCGCGAGGTTGCGCACGATATCGGCCCCGAAACTTTCAAACGTGATCCGGGGCGACGCGATCACGAGCAGAACGCTGAGCAGAAGCAGATTGATCAGGTAAATGACGACGAGGGAAAAAATCGTCCCGTTGTCGCTCAGGTCGGTCTGGTTTTTGGGAATCATCCAGCAGGTGAAAGTGAGATGAAACGCCCAAGTGATCCCGAGAAGAGCATAGAGGAGCCGGCCATACGGCTGGAGGTTCAGAAACAAGCCGAGCCCGCCATAAAGCCCAAGCACGAGAATGCTGTAGAGCGGGAAAAAATAAGGGGCGAGCGAGATGAGAAAGTTGTTCTTGTCGGTCAGGATGTGACCGCCTTCCCGGCCCACCTTGAAGCGGCTGACCCGTCCGCCCATCATCCAGACCCAAAGCGTGTGGGTGAGTTCGTGGCCGAAGACGTAGATCAAAAGCGGACGCGGCAAACCAAAAAAAGCAATCAGCCAGAGGACTACGCCTAACGAGAAGAACCAGAACTCCTCGCCCGCCCAAAGGCGTTCCGCGACCGTCGCGCGCGCGAAGGATGTAAAGAAAGTCTGGCTGAGGAGCGCGCAAATCGGGAGGAGGAAAAGCGCGACGATGAACTTGACCCACTTCGTCGGCACCATGAGCGAACCGCCGGGCGGAGTCCCACGCCGGGTCGGAACAACGTAGGGGGCTACCTTGACGCCACCCCGGACCGGCCTGCGCCGAGTGGTATGCCGGGGAACGCGCCGTGAGGCCATTCGTTAGGCACGGCCCATGTAGGCGCCGGTGCGGGTATCGATCTTGATCTTCTCGCCTTCTTTAATGAAGAGCGGGACGTTGACGGTTTTGCCGGTTTCGAGCAGGGCGGGCTTGGTCACGTTGCTCGCCGTGTCGCCTCGCAGACCTTCCGGCGCTTCGACCACGGTGACCTGAACCGAGGAGGGCAATTCGACCTGGACCGGCCGGCCTTCCGTGAAAAGAACTTCGACCGGCAGGTTCTCGACCAGGTAACCCTTCGCGTCGCTCAGCAGGTGCTCGTCGAGGGTGATCGTTTCGTAGGTGCTCGGGTCCATGAAATGGAAACCAGTGTTGTCCTTATAGCTAAACTCAAGCGTGGTGCGGGAGACGTCGACCAGTTCCACCTTGTCGGTCGAACCGAAGCGAACATCGGCGCTCTTGCCGGTGTTGATGTAACGAATGATCGCCTGGACGAAGGCGCGGAGGTTGCCCGGCGTGCGGTGCTGCACATCGAGGACGATGGCGGTATTCCCGTTGTATTTGATTGCTTGTCCTTTGCGGAGATCGTTCGCGGCGGCCATGAGTTACGAAATTTGGTAGGTCGTTAATTCGCTAAAAAGGTGGGGGAGGTGAGGGTCGATTCTTACAACGCGCCCCTGCCTAAAGCAACTTTAGCTTGGTCAAGTCCTGCGAGTCGACGATCCCGACGGGGACCCCGCGGTCGTCCACCACGACGAGGTCGTCGATCCGATGTCGCTCGAGCAGGTTGAGAACTTCGACTGCCAGTTTGTCCTCGTGGACGACCACTGGGTTCAAGGTCATCAGGTCGGCCACGAGGCGTTCGCCGACCCGCGGATCGGTCTGGAAATGCCGCACGAAATCGCCGTGGGTAAAAATTCCAAGTAACTGCTCATCCTCACCCGCGACGACGGCGGCGCCGGCGCGCAGCGAAGTCATCATTTCAAGAACGGCGCGAATATTGGCGTCCGGCCGGACGAGCGCGAGAGCGGTCCGAGGCCGCATGATTTGGTGGACGCGCAGGAGCAAGCTCCGCCCGACCATTCCCGCCGGATGAAACTTCGCGAAATCTTCTTTCTGAAAACCGCGCGCCTCGAGCAGGACCATGGCGAGCGCGTCGCCGAGCGCGAGCATGACGGTTGTGCTCGAGGTCGGCGCGAGATTTAGCGGACACGCTTCCTGCTCCACGTTCACGTCGAGCAGCACGTCGCAATTCTGCGCGAGGGTCGAATCGCTCGCGCCGCACATCGCGATTATCTCCACCTGGAAGCGGGCGATCGCGGGCAGGATGCGGAGCAATTCTTCCGTCTCGCCGCTGTAGCTGAGCGCGAGAACAACGTCGCCATCCGCCACCATGCCCAGATCGCCGTGGAGCGCGTTGAGGGAATTGAGAACGACCGCGGGCGATCCGGTGCTGGTCAGGGTGGCGGCGATTTTTTCCCCGATGTGTCCGGATTTGCCGACTCCGAGGACGATGACCTTGCCGCGGCTCTCGACCGTTTTTTTAATTAAATCGACCGCCCGGGTGAAGCTTTCGCCCAGCCGCCCGCGCAGCCTTTGCAGCTCCGAGATTTCTAAATCAATTACACGTCCGGCCTTTTCAATGTAATCCATCGATTTATAATTGTGGGGTGAGGGCAGGGCGCGAGCAAGCCATTGCGCGTTTCCCTGAGCCTCGGGGGAGAATAAATATGAAGACAACAATCCTCAGTATCTTATTGGCGGCCGCGAGCAGCGTCGCTTTTGGGCAGGGTCAGGGTCAACTGACGACCACGACTGGTACGACCGCGACGACGACGACCGCCAAGGGTCGAGTCGAAACGGTGTTGCCGAAGCCGAGGCCGCCCTCTGCCGCGCCGATCGTTCCGACGGAAGGGGCGGTGCAGCTCGCGATTCGCACCGGCCAGCCGATTCAATTGATCAATCCAGCCGCGCCGGCCGAATACGGCAACGCGCAGGAGCGGGTCTCGCATGACCCAAAGGATCCCGGCAAACCGAAGGGCATCGTGCTCTTTGCCTGGACTTTCTAGACCGAGCGCGATCCGCTTGGATTGAGTTGAATGGCGCACGCCAGCGTTGAACGTTAGGCGTGCCCGAGTCTCCGCCTGTCGTCGCCTGCTATTGCGCGACGTTTCTCAAGCCGGAGATGCTCCATATCTACCGGCAGATCACGGCGCTGGAGCGTTTTCGCCCGGTGGTGATCGCGCAGAAGCGCGAGGAAACGGAGCGGTTTCCCTTTGAACCGGTTTTCGTCGTCTCCAAACCGGCGACGCATTTTCTGCGGCGCTTTTGGTTTCGCACGATGCGGGAAGCGCCGTGGCAGATCTCGCACCGGGAGGTGATGCAGATCCGTCGGCTGCTCGAGGAGAGCGAGGCGCGACTGCTCCATATTTATTTCGGGCACATCGCAGTCCACCTCTTGCCGCTCATTTTACATTGGCGACAACCAACGGTCGTTTCCTTCCACGGTGCCGACGTCATAGTCGAGCTCGACAAGCCGCACTACCGGGCGGCGACGCGCGAGATGCTGGCGGCGGCGCGGCTGGTTCTTGTCCGCTCGGAATCACTCGCCCAGGCACTTGTTGCGCTCGGTTGCCCTAACGAAAAAATCCGGCTGCAACGAACCGGCATTCCGCTGGACGACATTCCTTTTCAGGAACGCTCCTGGCCTAACGACGGCGCCTGGAAATTCCTCCAGGCCGGGCGGTTGATCGAAAAGAAAGGCTTCGCGACCAGCCTGCGCGCTTTCGGGAAATTTCAAAAACAACATCCCGCCGCCGTCTTGACGATCGCGGGCGAGGGTCCGATGCGGACGGAACTCGAGAACCTGGCGCGCGAACTGGGTGTGCACGAGCGAGTCCATTTTGCGGGTTTCCTTTCCCAGCAACAGCTGCGCGACGCCTTTTACGAAGCGCACCTCTTCCTTCACCCGAGCGAACTGGGAGCGGATGGAAACCAGGAAGGCGTTCCCAATGCGATGCTGGAAGCGATGGCCAGTGGCCTGCCGGTTTTCGCAACCAGACACGGCGGAATTCCGGAGGCGATCGAAGATGGCGCGAGCGGCATCCTGGTCGCGGAAGGCGACCACTCCGCTTTGGCCGCGGCTCTCTTGGATTGGACCGGTCGGCCAGCGGATTTGTCACGCCTCGCCGTGGAAGGCGCGCGCGCGGTCGCCTCCAAGTTCGAGCAGCACGAGCAAGTGCGGGTGCTGGAAGAGATCTATCGCGAAGCGATCGGATTCTAGGGGGTTGCCGATATCCGGACGGCAAAACGGAGCGCTCCGGTTGTGGATCGGAATATCCCGAACCGGCGGGGGAGCGTTTGGAAGGCATTTCGGGATGTCCCAAAGCGCGCCGGGAACAGCGGGAGAGCGTTTTGGGAGATGCCAAAACGCGAAAGGGTCAGCCGGGGAGGCTTTGCCGATGTCCCGAAGCGCAAATCGAGCAGCCGGAAGCCAATTATTCATATGAATAATCGACTGCGGAACGTCCGGCAGGCGTTTGCCGATATCCCGAAACGCGCCCGAAACGCTGCCGGAGCGGTTGCGGATATGAATTTCGGGCCTGCCAGCCGGCGCGCGGCGCTTCAGCTCAGTTTCGAGAAGAATCCGGCCAGTTGTCGGGCGACCACCTCGAAGCCGAGACGATCGAGCGCCAACTGCTGCGACTGCGCAACGGTCTCCTCGTAAAAGGTGCGGTCCTGAAGCAGCCGTGCGGCCAATTCCTCCAATTCTCCCAACGACCGGCCGAAGCCGCAGGTGGCCGGGAACGCGAGCCGCTCGATCGCGCCGTCGCCGCCCACGCAGGGCAGGCGGCAGAGAAGGGCGTCGCCCGCCACCTGCCCGGGCACGCTGCTCTTGTCGGCTTGGAGGACGATGCGGTGCCGCGCCATTTCCGCGAGATAGTCGCGATACGGGAGACGTTTTCCGAGGACACGGAGCGAATCTCCCGAAACTCCGAGGGCGCTCAGGATCCTGCGACAGCGTTTCGGCTCTTCATCGAACACTGTGATCGGTTCACCCAAACCGGCCGCGATTACGAGCGCGGCCAGGTGATGGCGCGAAGGCGTGTTCCATTCGCGAGTTCCGACAAAAACTCCGCGCCGTTCGCCTAACGATCGTGAAAAGTCCCAGCGCGGATCGTCCATCGGATAAGGCGTCGGAATGAATTCCCCACGGCCGTAAAAGGCGAGCGCGTCTGCCGTCGCGGCCAGGCAACCATTTGCCGTCTGCACAATTTCGCGGAAACGCTCTGCCCGTTTCGGATCCGCCAGCTGACGCGCGATCTGATGCAGCCCGGTTTCCTTGAAGGAGACGGCGACGGGCAGTTTTTCTTTCTGTAGTTTCAAGAGCGCCTGCTGCGTCTCCTTGAAATCGCCCCGCAACAAAAGCAGCACCGGACGCCGGGCCGCGACCGCGCGGGAAACGTCGCGCTCGAAGCTGCCGCCGGTGCAGGCGGCGTAGGCGTGGAAATTGACCGGCGCGTGCTCGCGATCGTCGGGCCGGTTGCAGCCTAACGAAAAGTCCTGCGCCCGGTCGCGGCCCCCGGGGTTGAGGACCGTGAGACGAAAATCGCGGCTCGCGTCGTTAGTGGTCGTCACCGAAATCGAGCGGCGCGGGCGGTTCGTTTTGAATGAGCGGCTCGGTGCCCGATTCATCGATCGGTCGCACCGGTTGCGCGCGTCGGACCTCGATCGTGTTATCCGGCTCGGGTGCGACCGGAATGGCTCGCTTGACCGGTTTGTCGGGATCGAGGCCGGGCTCGTGATTCGCCCCCGCCGCGGCGACCGTCTTTGGTTTGAAAGTCGAACCGATTGCCTCGTAGGGATCGTCCTCCGCCAGCAGGGTCGGTCCCTGCATCGGGACCGGCGCGACTTCCTTGGTATCGACCGCGAGCGCGGCGCGCGGCCACTGGCCTTCTTCAAACTTTTTCACGAGTTGAGTGCGGACCGAATCGCCATGCACGTCGCAGCCATCCGTCGGCATCTGTTCGTCGGTCGCCAGCTCGATGTAACTGGTCCGCCGTTTCACGACATCGCCGCTCGCGCTCCGCACATCTTCATAACATTTGTCGGTCGCGAGCAGGCCGGACTTGGAACAGATCTCAACCTTGTGGAGACCAGGCGGCACGGGAAAAGGCTGGGGCGCAAAGCGAGCGAGCGAAGCATTCATCACGTCCGTCCAGACCGGGAGTGCGAGGATGCTGCCGAAGGCGCCGCGGTAAATTTTGTCCGGCTTGTCGAAACCGGCCCAGACGGCGCAGGTCACGGCCGAGTCGTAGCCGGCGAAAAGCGCGTCGGTAAAAGCGTAGGCCGTCCCGGTCTTGCCGGCGGCCGGGAATTTTTCCAGCCCATATTTTTCGTAAGCGAGCTGCCCGGTTCCTTCGGTCAGGGCATCCGTCAGGCAGGAGGTGACTTCGTAGGCGATCTCCGGCTTGATGACCGGCGCGCGTTCGTGGTCATGCTCGGTTTGCCAGACAACGTGACCGTCTTTGTCCTCGATCCGGTCGAGAATATGCGGCGCGGGCGCATGGAAACCTTCGTTAGGGAAAATGGTGTAGGCGCGGGCCAACTCGGCCAGGGTGATGACGCTGCTGCCGAGAAAAGTGGCCGGATACGGCCGTAATTTGCTGTCCACTCCGGCAGCGTGGACAAGCTGGGTGACCGCATCGAGCCCGGCATTGGTGCCGATTCGGACGGCGGCGCCGTTTTTCGACTTGGCGAGAGCCTCGCGGGCGGTGATCAGACCTTCGTAGCGGTTGTTGGCGTTCTCCGGTCCCCATTCGCCGAGAATGCCGGTCGTGCCGCCGATCATTACGGTCCGGTTGTCGAGCGCGGAATCCTCCACGAGCGAGCCGGGGAAAAGTCCTTTGGCAAATGCGGCCGCGTAAACAAAAGGCAGCATCGCGGTGCCGGGCGGGCGCCGCGCCTGGAGCGCGCGGTTGTATTCGTTATGCTCGAAATCCCGTCCGCCGACGAGTGCGAGAATCCCGCCGCTCCGGTTATCGAGCGCGATCACTGCGCCCTGCAGATATTCCGGCGGCGGCGGCGCGCCCGATTTTTCGTTAGGCGACTTGCGGCGTTCCTTCAGGAGGGCGGCGTATTGCGCGTAGGTCTGATGATCGTAGCCGGGCGTTTGCTCGGCGGCGTCGAGCTGGGCGCGGAGAGATTTTTCGGCCGCGTCCTGCATCCCGGCATCGATCGTGGTGTGAATGCGGAAGCCGTCGCTCATCGCGCGATCCCAGCCGACGGCGCCGATGACCTGCTGGCGGATGTAATCGATCGCGTAGTTTTGTCCGCGCGCGTTTTGCCGGTTGCCGGTGACGAGGGCCTCCGCCTGCGCGCTTTGGAACTGCGCGTCGTTGATGAAACCGAGCTCGAGCATCCGGTTGAGGACGAAGTTGCGCGCCTCCCGCGAAGCCTCGCGGTCCGACCAGGGCGAGAGTTTGTTAGGGCTTTTCACCAGGCCGGCGAGGGTGGCGCATTCCGCGAGCGTCATCTCGCGCGCCGGTCGGTCGAAATAGCCGCGCGCGGCCGCTTCCGCGCCGTAGAGCCCGCCGCCGAAATAGATTCGGTTCAGGTAAAGCTCGATGATTTTTTGCTTGGAGAAATTGTCCTCGATCCGGCGGGCGACGAACATTTCGAGCAGCTTGCGGCGGAATGTCTTGCCCTTTAGTTCGAAACTGTTGCGCGCCAGTTGCTGGGTGATCGTGCTCGCGCCCTGGCGAACGTGGCCGGCGACCGCGTTCTTGAGCGCGGCCCGGATGATGCCTAACAAGTCGTAGCCGTGGTGTTGGTAAAACTTGTTGTCCTCGGTCGCGATGATGGCGTTGACCAGATTGGGCGGGAGTTGGTCGTAGGGGACGGTTTCGCGATTCTCGACGTAGATCTGGCCGAAGATCTTGTTGTTTCGGTCAACGATGACGCTGGCCGATTCCATCTTTTCGAGGTGGGTGAGATCGAGCGCGGCCGCCTGGTGTTTGAGCGAAACCGCGACGGGTAGAAACGCGAGGAAAAATGCGAGGAGGGCGACGACGAGGAGGATGAGGGGGAGATAAACCCACGGCCGCGCGTACCAGGCGCGCTGGTAACGGGAAAATTCCGTCGGCGTGAAATAATCAACAGGCATGCGGCGAGCGGGCGAAGGCCCACGAGATAGCGCGCAACTTAGCGGCAAACTGAGGGAAATGCCAAGTGGTTGAGGGGTGGAAGAGTTCGGTCGAAGCTATCGGAGAAAATCTCCTCGGAACCTGAGCAAATGGAAGAAAACGAGGAACTGATTTACGAGATTCGCGATGGGATCCGGGCGCGCGGACCGGTGCCGTTCAGCTGGTTCATGGAGCAGGCGCTTTATCATCCGAAGCACGGCTATTACAGCTCGGGGCGCTGCGCCATCGGACGCCACGGCGATTATTTTACGAGCGTGAGTGTGGGGCCGTTGTTCGGAAAATTGATGGCTGGCCAGTTTGCGGAAATCTGGGAAACGCTTGGCCGCCCGGAGGATTTCGTGATTGTCGAGCAGGGGGCGCATCATGGGGAGTTTGCGACCGATGTGCTGGAGGCATTGCGCGAACAGAATCCCGATCTCTTTGCGACCGTGCGTTACCGGATCGTCGAGCCATTCGCGATCTTGCGGAGGCGACAGGAAGGAGTGCTGCGGGCTTTCGCCGAACGCGTCGAATGGGTGGAATCGCTTGAGGCGATGGACCCTTTTTGCGGCGTCCATTTTTCCAACGAGCTGCTCGATGCCATGCCAGTGCATCTCCTGGTCGCGACCGGCGAAGGCAGAGAGCGTCGCTGGTGCGAGCGGATGGTCGAACGAACTTCCTGCGGTTTTACCTTTGTCGATCGCGCGATTTCCGATGCGCGCCTGGCGGAGCGCCTAACGAAACTCCCGCCGGTGCCGGAGGCCGGCTACGAGACGGAGATTAATCTCGCCGCGCTCGATTGGATGCGGGCGCTCGCGGGCAAGGTGCGCCGCGGGGTGGTGCTGATCGCCGATTATGGCCTGCCGCGAAATGAATTCTACGCGCCAAGCCGCCGGACCGGGACGCTGCAGTGTTATGCCGATCATCGGGTCCTGCCCTCGATTCTCGAACGCGTCGGCCAAAGCGACCTGACGACCCATGTCGAGTGGACCAGTCTGGCAGAACAAGCGGAACTTTGCGGGCTGAACCTCGCTGGGTTCACGGATCAGCATCATTTTCTCACCGGCCTGCTTTCGACCCACGCCACGCTCGCTTCCGCCGGCGCGGAAAAAAGCCGCGCCCTGCAGACCTTGATCCATCCAGAATTTCTAGGCCTGAAATTCCAATTCCTCGGCCTGACGAAAAACTTTCCGCCGGGGTCTTCGTTAGGCGGATTCAAGTTCGCCCGCGACCCGCGACTGGCTCTCGGATTGCCAACCCGTCAGCCGGAGCCACCCTGGGTCGAATACGAAGAAGTGAACGAGCAACATCGCGAGCGTGAGGTCGGCGAAGTTGACCACGAAGAGGAGGGCGATCTGCAAAATCGAAAGGACGATCCAAGCCAGGCTCCTGGTCGTTAGGCAAAGACTGAAGGGAAGGAAAAGGAGTTCCGCCGCGAGCGCGCCCCAGGTTGCCAGTTCCAGCCAAATCGGCGGGAGACGGAGCAGCCACTCTCGCAGGAAGCCGGGCCGGGCGAGCGGATTTTCGAGGATGTACCGGAACGCGCTGCCGTCGATCCAACTCGGGCTGAGCAGTTTCATCGCGCCGCTGTAGGAATATCCTGCGGCGAGCAAAATCCACGCGGTCCAGTAAACGGCTCCGGGAAATTCCCAATCGCTTTTAATCTTCGCCGCGCCGCAGCCTTCCCCTGCCGGGACGAGCGCGCACAGGAGCAACAGCAAGCCGATATAGGGAAGGGATGGATTGAGAATGAGATTGTTGCGGTTGAAAAGGCAGGCCCAGCCGAACCAGAGAAAAGCGGCGATGATGCGCCGTTGCCATCCGAGTGCAAACCCGGCGGAAAGCAGCATCAGACAAACGAGGAACGCGGTAATGCAGCCCGGCGAATCCCAGATCGCGAGCGGATTAGGAAAAAGTCCGTAGGTGAGATTGAGCCGCGCCTGCGGGAGCATTCCGGCGTGGCTAAAAAGCTCAGCGCCGTAAGGAATGAGCTGGGCAAAATGAGACGTGAGATAAACCCCAAGCGCCATCCGGAAGACAGCGAATTGGCAGCGGGAAATCTCTTTCATTGGGTCGCGCTGGATTGCAATCGCCAGACGTCGTGCCGACCGCGTGTCTGCGTGCGAATGATCGTGCTGACCCGGGCACCTTCGTTAGGCAGGCCGAGTTCGCGTCGGAGCGGGCCGTTGGCTTGCCATCCGAAATCATAAACGCTCTGCCAAAGCGCAGTAGGCAGTTTTGGACCAAATGATATTACTGCGCCATAAGCGTTTCGCCGGTTGTAGGGGCCTTTGAGCTGCGCATAAAGCTCGGGCGTGATTGCGACCGTCCGTGTCATGCCGGCCGCATCCTCCGATTCCAGAGTGAATCGGGAGGCGAATCCTTCCAAGCCGTTGACATCGCAAAACACTTTGGGGCAAGGCGCAATCACACTGGCGGCGCCAATCCCTTTCAGGACTCGATTTCCGATTAGGTCGCCCGCCATTTGCGACAGTCCGAAGATCAGGAGTAGCGCTGCGCCTAGGTCGCGCTTGGAAAAACATCTCATGACGCCAAACGCGATCTGGCCCCGATGCAGGCCCACCGCTTGCGACAACCGAGACATGTCGGAAGGAGCGGAAACGAAACCGCCCTTCTTGCGGCATGCACGTCGCGGAAGGCCAGCATCTCCTCGAAGCGGCGCTCACGTTCCGGATCGAATCCGCAGCGTGCCGGACTAACGAGCGCGTTTTTAAGTGTCCCAAAGAGCGCATCCCAGATAGGCAGATCAGCGAAGTTGTGAGTGTGACGGCGGAATTGATGATGAATCCGGTGGGACTCCGGCCGCTGGACGATGAAGCCGAGCCAGCGCGGCGTGCCGATATTCCAGTGGTAGAAAAATTCCGCAACCGTCGCCAGTAAAGCGCAGAACGCCGCTGCCGACGGCGTGCAGCCGAGCAGGAAGTAGATCAACAGGCTGCTCAGGAGAGCGTTGAGTAGGATCTCCACCGGATGCTTGTAGAAGCTGGTCACGATCTCGATCCGACGCGCGGAATGATGGAGCTGATGACAAAGCCGCCAGAAAAACTGCGACTCGTGTCGATAACGATGCCACCAGTAATAAACGAAGGTCGAAAACAGGTAAGCGATTAATCCATTCGCCAAGGCACGGTTTTTGGCCGCGAGATGAAAGAGCGAATAGGGAGCCAGCCAGCGATGCCAGGCCAAGCCGGTCAAGGTGACGATGCCTAACTGGAGAAGGTTGACGAGAACGACGCGCGCCCACCAACCGTCGACGCGCGGGAGTTCATTCGCCGGCCAGAGCCGCTCGACCGCGAAAAAGCCGAGCGCGAGCGCAGAGATGATCCAAAGCATGGCGCCAGCGTAGGGCACGGCGCGGCCAGGTTGTTAATTGATAAGATTTCGCTCAAGATCGATGAAATCGATGCGCGCCAGATGAACATCCATCACCTCGAGTTGTTTTATCATGTAGCAAAAAACGGCGGGATCAGCCCGGCTGTGCACAACATGCCCTACGGCATTCAGCAGCCGGCGATGAGCGCACAGATTCTGCGCTTGGAGGAGGATCTGAACACGGTCCTTTTTCAGCGTCGGCCCTTTCGCCTAACGAACTCGGGCGAAAAACTCTATTCCTTTATCGGGCCGTTCTTTTCCGGGGTTGAAGGGGTGGCAGAAGAAATCCGCGGGACGAAGGCGGCGCGACTGCGGCTGGCCGGCTCCGCTCCGGTCTTGCGCGACCATTTTCCCTCCATCCTGGCTGCGCACCGTCTCAAATATCCTTCGCTTCATCTCACTTTGCGGGAAACGAATCAGGCCGAGGCCGAATGTCTTCTGCAACAGGATGAGATCGATCTCGCGATCACCGAGTTGGAAGGCAGGTCGCCGGCGGGAGTAAAATCGAGTGTGATCCTTGAGTTGCCGCTCGCCTTCATGGTCGAGCAGGATGCGAAGTGGAAAGACGCCGAGCAGTTGCTGCGTGTAGATCGGCTGCGCGAGCCCCTGATTGCGCTGCCCGCGAGCGAAGTGATCACGAGATTGTTTCAGGATGGATTTGGACGACGCGGGATGAGTTTTACCACGGGTGTGGAGGTTTCTTCGCTGGAGTCGATGAAGGCTTACGTCGCGAGCGGATTCGGGATTGGTCTCGGGCTGGCCAGTCCGGGCGCGAGCGAAGACACGCGGATACGGGTGCTGCCGATTGCGCGATTTCCCGTGCTCAGGCTTGGTGCGTTGTGGGTCGGAAAGTTGTCGCCCATCGCGCAGTTCTTCCTGGATGCGGTGAAGGAGCGAGCCGCCAAGCTCTCTACAAAAGCGGCGAGCCCGCGCTCTCCACGTGCTTCAACTGTCCGCCGGCCTGTTTGATCGCGGCGAGGAGCGAAGCCTTTCTCGTCAGCGTGGGATCGTAGCAAAGCGAAATTTCTGTCGGGCTGATGTCGCACGAATCGAAGGCGTGTGCGTCGAGTTTTTCGAGTGCCTCGCGCAGATTTTTTTCCTGTTCGGGGTCGAGTGGCTCAGCCAACTCGATCTCGACGGCGACATATTCTTCCGCTCCGGAAAGTTTGTCGGAATCATTCGCCATACTGAAAGATCGTCAGCGGTTGCCGATGTGGATGGCGTGTTTCTCGACGGCGAGCGCGGCTTCCTTGACCGCTTCGCTCAAGGTCGGGTGCGCGTGGACGGTGCGGCCGAGATCTTCGCTGCTCCCTCCGAACTCCATCACCGCGACAATTTCGGCGATCAGTTCTGAGGCAGCGTGCGACAAAATCGACGCGCCGAGAATGCGATCGGTCTCGGCATCGGCGATGAACTTGACCAAGCCTTCCACGTCGGCGTTTGCCAGGGCGCGGCCATTGGCGCGGAACGGAAATTTTCCGACCCGCACTTTGAGGCCTTTTTCTTTCGCGAAATCCTCCGTGATACCCACGCCGGCCAGCTCCGGGTTCGTGTAGATGATGCCAGGAATGACGTTGTAGTTCACGTGCCCGGCTTTGCCCGCGATCAACTCGACGCACGCAATGCCTTCCTCCTCGGCCTTGTGCGCCAGCATCGGGCCAGGGATGACGTCGCCGATCGCGTAAATGCCTTCGATGTTGGTTCGGAAATGATCGTCGACTTTGATGCGTCCGCGTTCGTCCAGCGCGACGCCAAGCTTGTCCGCGCCGACTCCTTCGGCGAAGGCGCGACGGCCAACTGAGACGAGAACTTTGTCCGCCTCAAAGTTGAGTTCCTCGCCGCCTTTGTTGGCGGTCGCGATGGCGCGCCCTTCCACCACCTTGACCGAGCCGACCTTGGTTTCGAGATGGAACTTCATTCCCTGTGCGGTGAGAGCGCGCTGGAGAAGGTTAGAAACTTCGAGATCGAAACCGACCGCGATGCGCGGGAGAAATTCGAGCACCGTCACCTCGGACCCGAGCCGCGCCCAGACCGAGCCGAGCTCGAGACCGATCGCGCCCGCGCCGATGACGAGAAATTTTTCGGGCGGCTTGTCAAAGCAGAGCGCTTCCGTGCTACTGACGATTGTTTCACCATCGAACGGCATGCTCGGGAGATTGATCGGCACGCTCCCGGTCGCGATCACGATATGATCGGCCGCGACTTCGACCGCGTCGCCTTCGTTAGGCTGGACCCTTACTTTGCCCGGCTCGGTGATGGTGCCGAGCCCTCTGAAGGTGGTGACTTTGTTCCCCTTCATCAGGGCGCGCACACCGCCGGTGAGGGTTTTTACGACCTTGTCTTTGCGCGCCAGCATGGTTGGCAAATCGAGGCCGACCTTTTCGAGCACAATGCCGTGTTTGGATGTTTCATTTTTCGCGAAAACGTAGTGGTCGCTGGAGGCGAGGAGCGCCTTGCTCGGGATGCAGCCGATGTTCAGGCAGGTGCCGCCGAGTTCGCTGTCTTTCTCGATGATGGCGGTCTTAAGGCCAAGTTGCGCGGAGCGGATGGCCGCGACGTAGCCGCCGGGACCCGAGCCGATGATGATGACGTCAAATTTGTCCATGGGAATTTGTTGCGCTTTTATCTAGCAGTAGCGCTCGTGGTTGTCACCGAGCAGGCGGGACGCCCGCTCGACTCAACAGGCGAGACGCCTGTGTTACAGATCGAGAAGAAGCGCGGTCGGATTCTCGATCGCTTCCTTCACCTTGACGAGAAACGTGACGGCTTCCTTGCCGTCCACCGCGCGGTGATCATAGCTCAACGCGAGATACATCATCGGCCTAACGACGACTTCGCCCTTCACCGCGACGGGTCGCTCCTTGATGGCGTGCATGCCGAGGATGCCGCTCTGTGGCGGGTTGAGTATCGGCGTGCCCATAAGCGAGCCGTAGACGCCGCCATTTGAGATGGTGAAAGTTCCGCCCTGCAGGTCTTCGATCTTGATTTTCCCGTCGCGCGCCCGGCCCGCGAAATCCGCGATGTCGCGCTCGAGGTCGGCGAAACTTTTCTGGTCCGCGTCGCGCACGACCGGAACGACCAAGCCACGCTCGGTTCCGACGGCGACGCCAATGTCGAAGTAGTGATTGAGAATAAAGTCGTCGCCCTCGATGCGGCTGTTGATCGAGGGGACGGCCTTGAGCGCCTCGACCGTGGCTTTGATGAAGAACGACATGAAGCCGAGCTTGATTCCGTGGTCGGCCTGGAATTTTTCCTGCACCTTTTTGCGCAGACCCATCACCTCGCTCATATCGCACTCGTTGAAAGTGGTGAGGGTGGCGGTGGTCTGTTGCGACATGACCATCTGAGAAGCGATCTTGCGCCGGAGCGGCGACATTTTTTTGCGTGTAAAACGCTCTTCGCCCGATGTATTGACCGGCTCGGGAGTAACTGTCTTTTTCGGTGTCCGCGGCTTTTCCTGGTCGTCAGTTGATTCCGACTCAGGTTGAGATTGTAGATGAGTCAGCACATCGCCCTTCGTTAGGCGGCCGCCTTTCCCGGTCGCGCTGATGGCGTCGGGATCGAGTTTTTCTTCGGTGGTGAGACGTTTGACCGCAGGGGAGAGGACTTCAGCGTTAGGCGAGCGCTTGGTCGCTGGCTTGGCGGCGGCGGGTTTTGAGTCGTTAGGCGCGGCAGCGGGCGTTTCGGCCTTCTCCTTCGCCGGCGCGGTCGCTTTGTCATCGATCGTGGCGACCACTTCGCCAATTTTGACCTCCTGGCCTTCGTCCACTTTCGTTTCGAGGAGCCCGGCTTTTTCAGCGGTGATTTCAGTCGAGACCTTGTCGGTCTCGAGCGTGAGAAGTGCTTCGCCGGCCTCGACGTATTCGCCCGACTTTTTGTGCCAAACGGAAACGATTCCGCTCTCGATCGATTCACCGACCGCCGGGATTTTTACTTCGATGCTCATCGTTCGGTCACTAAAGCCGAAGAGCGTCGCACCCGCAATCGATCAGACCGCCTCGCCTAACGATTTTCTTTCGACCGCGCTCTGGATGAATTTGCCCCAGCTCAGGTTATCCCGGCCGGGGACGTGCTCTTTCGCCTTGCGAATTGCCATTTCTGAAACTGCCTCCACGACCCAGTCGAAGTTGGCCTGGCCGACCGAGGCGATCTCGGCGTCGGGCGCGGGATTGCAGAAATCGATCGCCATCGGGACGCCATCGCGGATCGCGAACTCGACCGTGTTCAGGTCGTAACCGAGGTATTGATTCAAGGCGAGAACGCCTTGCTCAACTTTTTCGAGAATGTCTCGCGGCGCCTGCCAATCAGTCTGGTAGCGCAGGTGATAAGGATGGCGTGGCTCGTAATTCATGACCCGCACATGCCGCTGGTCGATCGAGTAACAGCGAAAATACATGTCAAATTGCACTTCCTCCTGCAGCATCATGACGAGCTGCCCGGTCTCGCTGTAGGCGCGGAAAAACTCGTCGGCGTTATGCAGCTTGTAGACGTTTTTCCAGCCGCCGCCGGCGAAGGGTTTGAAGAAAGCCGGCCAGCCGACGTAGGCGAAAATGGCCTTCCAATCGAGCGGATAGGCGAGGTTTCGGAAAGAGCCGTCACTCGTGTCGGGCGGGAGTGAGTGGGAGGGAAGCAACACGGTTTTCGGAACGCCGACCCCAATCTTGGTGGCGAGCGCGTTATTGAAAAACTTCTCATCCGCGCTCCACCAAAATGGGTTGTTTACGACCGCACAACCGGTCAGCGCTTCGTTCTTCAGCCAGGCGCGATAGAAGGGCACATCCTGTGAAATACGATCGATCACGACATCGTAACCGCACGGTTCGCCCTGGATGACTTTGTCGATCCGGACCGGCTCCGCGACGATGCCGTGGCCTCCGGTTTTCTGGTTGACCCGTTCGATGAAGGCAGGCGGAAAGCTGTGTTCCTGACCGTAAAGAATGCCGATTTTTTTCATAAGCAAAGAGAGGAGGGCGACAGTGTGGCATTGCCCGCGGGAAGTGGCAATCACGGCGTGTGAGCCCGGTATGCACGGCTTGACCAATAACTTGACTCACGCTTGACTTACTCGTGGTACGTTTCGATCCATCCTACACCATCACGCCTTTGCTTCTCTCGCGGGTCGAGCAGGTTGCGGCCTTGCGGGAGCGCATCCTGACGGCCGCGGTTCAGGTCCCGTGGGTGCCGGCGTTGCAGAAGGACACGCGGATCCGCAACGCGCACTTTTCTACCGCGATCGAGGGTAATCCGCTGAGCCTGCAACAGGTGCGCGCGATCGAGGAAGGGCGCGATGTGCCCGCGACCGGGCCGCGGCCGCGCCGGGAGGTTGCGAATTATCTTGCCGGGTTGCGCTTCGTGGAAAAAAACGCGGGTCGCCGCGTCATCGGCGATGCAGAGGTCTTGAAATTGCATCGCATCCTGGCGGGCCAGGTGATGGATCAGGGCGAAGCGGGGAAGTATCGGACGATTCGCGTGCGAGTAGGGAAATACATCGCGCCTCCGCCGGACAGAGTCCAACCGCTGATGGCCGAGCTGCTCACGTGGTGGAACAAAGAGGCGAGCCGGATTTCACCAATTCTGAGCTCGGCGATCCTGCACCATCAATTCGAAACGATTCATCCGTTTGCCGACGGCAACGGGCGCGCCGGGCGCATGCTCAGCCTCTGGGAATTGTATCGGCGCGGGTTTGACGATCATCACATCTTTTCGATCGACGAATTTTATTGGGAAGATCGGACTCGTTACTACGAAGCGCTGGAAAACGTGCGTCAGGAGGAAGGAGATCTCACGAGTTGGCTCGAGTATTGCGCCGAGGGTTTGCGCGTGACACTGGAGCGCGTCTGGAGCCGCATCCAAAAACTGACGGCGCACGGCGGCAAGACCAAGTTGGTCCTGCGCCCTAAACAGGAGCAGTTGCTCCATCTCTTGCGCGAGCAGAAGGCGATGACGCCGCGCGAGATCTGGGATGGTGTTGGGGTTTCGAAACAGGGAGCGCTGGATTTATTACGGCCACTCATCAAGGCGGGTTTAGTGCGCCGGATCGGAACGAAAAAAAGCGGCCGTTACATTCTGACCTGAGCGGTTCGCGCTGCTCGATGGCTTACACCTTCGAGAGGTAGTAGGGCAGCATGTCGCGCCAGTAGTTCCAGTCGTGCCCGCACCATTTGCGGTCGTCGAACCAGTGCTGGATGCCCTTCTCGTTCAGGAGCGCACTGAGCCGGAGGCTCTCGTGCCTGGTGTTATCCCACTCGCCGGTTCCGAGAACGATACCCATGTGATTGAACCTCCAGGTGTCCGGCAGGTTCGGGAGATATTGGTAGGGGCTGTTGAAATAGATGTTCTCGTCATGGTAGCCATCGAAAAAATCGCTGATGTCGAACGTGCCGCTCAGGCTGATGAGGTGACTAACGAGATCTGGATGGCGGAAGGCGATGTTGGCCGCATGATAAGCGCCGAGACTCGCGCCGCAGACTGCGACCCGATGGCAATTCGCCTCACGCCGGGCGAAATCGAAAACGTCATGCACGATCACATTTTCGTAGGCGTTATGGGTCCGCATCCGGTCGGCGGGGGGGATCGACTTGTTGTAGAAACTTTCGAGATCGATCGCGTCCGGGCAGTAAATCGTGACGAGTCCGGTGTCGATAAATTGGGCGCAGGCCTCGACGAGGTTGAAGTCTTTGCACTGCCGAAAATTTCCGAAGGAAGTCGGGAAGAGAACGAGTGGCAGGCCGCCGCCATTCCCGAAGACAAGCATCTCGAAATCGCGACTGAGATGCGGGGTGTACCAGCGGAGATAGCGTTCGTTCATGCGCGAGGCCGAATAAAGGCGAACCGGTTGCGGTTGGCGATGAATTTTTCGCCAGCTCGGGAGCGACCTTCGGCGTTTGCACAGACGATTCTCCTCGCCGATAACATCCGGCGCTGATGGACCAAACGCACACTTTGACCGGGGACATCCGGTCGCACCTGCAGTTCGAATCGCGCATCCTGCGTAATCGCCGCGACGTCCACGTCTACCTGCCGCTTGGCTACCGGCGCTCGCGGCAACGGCGTTACCCGGTGCTTTACCTGCATGACGGTCAGAATGTTTTCGATGCCGCGACTTCCTTTGCCGGAGTGGAATGGGGAGCGGATGAATCGGCCCAGCGCCTGACGAAAAAGCGGCTGATCGAGCCCGTCATCATCGTATCGGTCGCGAATACCGGCGACGAACGAATTCACGAGTACGCGCCGAGCCGGGGCGTGATTGATTCGAGCGCTACCAAGAAGAAGCGCAGTCGCGGCCTGTTGCGAAAATATGGCCGTTTTCTGCGCGACGAGCTCAAGCCATTCATCGATCGCGAATACCGGACGCGTCCGGAAGCGGAGTTCACCGGGCTGGGCGGCGCGTCGTTAGGCGGACTTGCTACCCTCACTCTCGGTCTCTGGTTTCCGCAGACGTTCAGCCGGCTGGCGGTCATGTCGCCCTCCATCTGGTGGGACGATTGCGTGATTTATCGCATCCTCGACAGAGTCGAGGGGAAGCCGCCGCTCAAGATCTGGCTCGACACCGGGACGGAAGAACCGGGCTGGGAGCGGGCGCGCGACCTGCGCGATCGCCTGGTCGAGCGAGGCTGGCGGCTGGATGACGATTTGCAATACACCGAAGCCCTGGGGGCCAACCACAGTGAGGGCGCGTGGGCGGCGCGCTTCGAGGCGGTCCTGCGTTTTCTCTATCCGCCGCTTCCGCCGGGAGCGAAGGAACCGCTGCCAAAGCCGCTTGTCCTTGAAACGGCGCTTCGTTAGGCGCCGTTTTTTGTTTTCGGCTCGGCGAAGTTGCCCAGCTTGCGGAATTTCGCGTAGCGCTCCTTGAGCAGCTCATCGATCGCGGTTTCCAAGGCGCGTTTCAGGTTTCGGCGCAAGGCTCCGCCGAGATTAGCCGCCGCCAGGTCATGGTCGCGATGCGCGCCGCCTTCCGGTTCGGACACCACTTCGTCGACCACGCCGAGTTTCATCAGGTCATGGGAGGTGAGCTTGAGCGCCTCGGCTGCTTCCGGGGCGTGCTTGCGATCTTTCCACAGAATCGCGGAACAGGCTTCCGGACTGATGACGGAATAATAGGCGTTCTCGAGAATCAGAACACGGTCCGCTACGCCGATCCCGAGTGCACCGCCGGAGCCGCCTTCGCCGATGACGCAGGCGATGATCGGGACGCGCAGAACCATCATCTCGCGCAGATTGACGGCGATCGCCTCGGCGATGTGGCGTTCCTCCGAACCGATGCCCGGATAGGCGCCCGGTGTGTCGATTAACGCAATCACGGGAAGCTGAAATTTTTCCCCGAGCCGCATGATGCGGAGCGCCTTGCGATACCCTTCCGGGTAGGCGCAGCCGAAGTTGCGCTTCACGTTTTCCTTGGTGTCGCGGCCCTTTTGCTGGCTAACCACGACGCAACGTTGGTGGCCGAGTTTGGCCAGCCCGCAGGGCATCGCCTTGTCGTCGCCGAAGACGCGATCGCCGTGCAACTCGATCCATTCGGTAAAGCAACGTCCGATGTAGTCGAGCGCGAAAGGCCGCTGCACATGGCGCGCGATTTGAACTCTCTGCCAGGCGGTCAAGTTGTCGTAAATCTCTCGGCGGGTTTCACGAATCTTCAGCTCCATCGATTCCACTTCCGAGTCGAAATCGATCGAATGCTTGTCGGAATGCGACTTGAGCTCCTGCAGGCGGCGCTGCAGTTCGAAGATCGGCTTTTCGAAATCGAGTGGATGCGAATCCATGTGAACGGAAATCTTAAACCGGGAATGGCTGATCTTAAATGAGGAATGCGGATCACGACGCCGGGTTCACTGCACAATCGTGACAGGCGTTTTTGTGTTTACAAGGCTGCTCAGCTCTTCCACGTCGCTCGCCGCCATCCCGAGACCGTCGCCCGGCGGCGGAATGTCGAGAATCTGGTGGGCGTCGTCCGGTTCCGAATAGATCACGTAACCGCCGGCGGCGAGGCGAATCCAGCGCGTGCTGTTGAGGAATTGCGGGCTGGCAAGGCCGATTCGTTTGCCATTTTTCCAGGCCATGATTTCCGCGACACGAGTGGTGGTTTTCGCCGAAATGTTGGCCGGCAATTTCTCGTCCAGGAAATGATAGCGCTTAAAGAAATGATCGCGGTCGAGCAGGTAGAGCAGCTTCGCCTTGCGCTGGATGAGGATGGAAAATTCCGGGTGGGAGATGAGCAACTTCTGCCCGATCCGGAGCATTGTGCCGCTCAGGTTATTGGTCCGCATGATCAATTCCGGCGTCGATTTGAACTTGTTCGCGACCCGCGCGAGAACGTCGCCGCTGCGCACGGTGTACTGCTCTTTTTCCGGCGCCGGATAGTCGGAGAGGAGGATGTTGATGTTCACCTCGCCGAGCAGGTCCTGCGCTTCGCCGACATGCAGGCCGCCCGGGTATTTCTGGATGAACGCCGTCAGCGCGGCGCGTGCCTCGGTTAGTTTGCCCTCGTTCTTTAGTTTCTCCGCCGCCTTGAATTCCGGCAGGCCGATATCGGGCGTCGCAATCGGGGTGGCGGCTGCCTTCCGCTCCGCCCGCATGACCAGCTCCGGGCGAATAAAGATCTTGTAACTAAAAAGCGCCGCGCCACCGAAAATCAGCACCGCGAGGAGTAAAGCGAACAACCATTTCATCGAGCAAGTGAAGGGTGGTCTCTCGCGGCCGGGCTCGCCGCTGGAACTGGGGCCGTCAGGCGAGGAACCGCGATGGCCTTAACCTTCGCTCTCCGGCCGGGAGAAAAACCGGTTCCAAAAACGGTAGCGCGGATGTTCCGGTTCATTCGTCCAGGTAAAATGACAGTCCTGACAATAGAACTCCTTCGGAAAAATCTTCAGCGCGAAAAGAATCCCAGCCAAGGCCGGCGTCAGGAATTTGCGGGTCAGCTGCGGATACTCGATTCGCGGCGAGTTGCACTGCGGGCAACGCAGCGCGCCGATGTCGGGATCGGCCGCTTCCCATTCCACGAGCAGCGCCTGGGCGCGCGGGAAATCGTCTTCCTCGACCATCACCTTGGCGTTGGCCTGCGGCTTCGACATGAAGGCGAAGGTTTGCAGGTTGGCTTCGTTATGCAGGTCGGCCTTCACGCCGGCCTCCCGAAGTTTTTCCTTCAACCGTTTCGCCTTCGCCGGCTCGTTATAGGTCGCGATCGTCACCATAATTGGCCCGCATTCGTTGGGCGTGCCTGATCAAACATCAACTAGTGCCCGAGCGCAAGACTGGCCGGCGGGAACCACTGGTAAAGCACCATGTAAACCAGCACGCCGGTGACTGAGACGTAGAGCCAGATCGGCATCGTCCACCGCGCGATGCGCCGGTGTTTATCCCAGCGGCGTCGGAAAACCGGGATCAGGGTCAGGATGACGAGCGGCAGGGTCGCGAACGCGAGCAGGACATGGGAGATGAGCATCGGGAAATAAAACCACGCGATCATACCATGGTAGCCGGACGATTTTTCCCCGGCGTGCGCATGATAAACGAGATAACCGGTGAGAAAGAGCGAGGAGGAAACCAGCGCCGTGATCATGCAGGCGATGTGCTGCCGCCAAAGGCCGCGCCGAATAAACCACCAGCCTAACGAAATGAAAACCGTGCTGATGGCATTGAATGAGGCGTTGACCGCCGGCAGGTCCGAAATCGTCATGCGGGCGAACCATCCGCGCTCCGCTTGAAATCACAACCGCCCCTCGTAGGAGTCACCCATGCCGTCGACCGAGTTGAGCGAACCGCCACGGCCGCGGTTGCATCGCGGGCGCGTGCGCCGTCCGGCCGGAGTGCGATTCGCGATTGCGCTCCTTCGCCTAACGATCGTTTTGGTCGTCGGCGGCCTCGCGGTGGGCGGGCGGTATCTGGCGAAAAAGGGCTTCAGCCGGAATTGGCGCAACAAGGTGGTCGAAGAGCTGCACAAACGCGGGGTCGAGGCTTCCGTCCGCCGGCTGACGCTCGATCCGTTTCGCGGGCTGATCGCGCGCGACGTCCGGATTTACGATTACAAGAAGCGGGAAAAAACGCTCGCCCTCGTGAGCGAGATCTCGCTCGATATTAATTACGCGGCGCTTTTTCACCATCAGCCATTTCTCAACGCGCTCGACATCCGAAATGGCGACCTCACCATTCCACTTCCGCCAGTCGCCGGGCAGGTCTCAAACGCCGAGCTGAAACATTTCCGGGCGCACGTTTATTTTCCGCCGGAACGAATTGAGGTCAGCCAGGCAGAGGGGCTTTTCTGCGGGGTGCGAATTTCCGCCAGCGGCCAGCTCATCAAGCGCGAAGATTTTCGTCCCACGCCGACCGATTCTGCCGAGGAAGCAGCCCGCCGTCTGCGTCTCCTCCAGAGTCTGGTCACCTTCCTGCAGCGCTTCAAATACCCGGCGGCTTCACCGGAATTGCAGGTGAAATTTTCCGGCGACCTTTCCCGCCTGGAGGATGCGCATGTCGAGGCCACGCTGCGTGGCAGCCGGATCGTGCGCGACGATTATGAGGCGCGCGATTTCTATCTCGCGGCGGAATGGAAGGACCACACCTGCACCATTCCGCAGCTCGAATGGAGCGACGCGAGCGGTCACTTCGCCGGCGGCGCGAGCTGGAGCCGGGCGAACGGCCAGGCCAACTTCCAGTTGCGGAGCAGCGTCGCGCTCAAGCCATTGTTAGGCAGTTTCGGTCTCGGCGCGATGCTGCAGGATGCGACGTTTCATTCGCAGCCCCAGATTGAGGCTTCCGGTTCCGCGACAATTGGCGCGGAGGAGAAAAAATTTGAGGTCGTGGGCAAGTTTGCGGTCGAGAAATTTTCCTGGCACGCGATCGACTTTGAAGGAGCGAGCTGCGATTTTGCCTGGGACGGCGCGCGCACCATGTTGCGCGATATCCGCCTGCGCCATCGGAGCGGGCAGCTCAACGCCGACCTCTTCGACGCGCCGGACGACTTCCGGTTAAACCTCGACAGCTCGCTCGTCCCGACGGCTTTCGAACCGCTTTTGCCGGAAAAGGTTCGCCCTTTCCTGCGGCAGTGGGGCTGGCAGCGGTCGCCGAATATTCATCTCAGCCTGCACGGCACGAGCCGCGCCCCGGCCACATGGCATGGCGACGGTAATTTCTCCCTCGGGCGGACGCGTTTTCGCGGAGTCTGGATGAATAGCGCGAGCGGCAATGTGCATTTCGGCGACGGCACCCTCGCGATCGAAGATTTTCAGGTCGCGCGCGACGAAGGCACCGGCACCGGGTCTTTTGTTTACGACGCGCCCAAGCACGAAGTTCGCCTAACGAACGTGGAGACGACGCTGAAACCGGCCGAAGCCATCATGTGGATCGAGCCCCGGTTTTACGAGCACGTCTCGCCTTACCGGTTCCACCGCACGCCGCACGTGAAGGCCAGCGGCGTGGTGCAGTTCGGCGCGGGCAAACAGACTCATCTCCTGCTCGAGGTCGATGCGCCGAGCGGGATGGATTACACTTTTCTCGACAAGGTTTTGCCCTTCGACCGGATTGGCGGCCAGCTCCTCTTCACCGACGACCGGCTCCAGATTGTCGGCTTGAAGGGCAAATTATTTTCCGGCGACCTGGCCGGTGGAGCGGATATCTCGTTAGCCAAAAATGACCGGCATTACACCGCCAGGATCGAAGTGGAAAAGGCTGACTTCCCCAGGCTGACCGATCTCTATTTCAAATACAAAACCTCGCAGGGAAACCTGAGCGGAAATTTCGACTTTGCCGGCGTCGGCAGCGACGCCCGTTTTCTGAAAGGCAGCGGCCTCGTCAGGGTGACGGATGGGAACGTTTTTGCAATTCCGGTTTTCGGTCCGCTCTCCGAACTGGTGAGCAAAATGTTCTCCGGCGTGGGCTACAGCGTGGCCCGCGAAGCGAGCGCGCCGTTTTCGATCAAGGAGGGCGTCATTCACACCGACAAGCTGCGCGTTTCCGGAAAACTTTTCGCCATGGTGGGACACGGCGATATCGATTTTCTGAAGAACAAACTCGACTTCGACATTCGGATCGATGCGATCGGTCCGGGCGCAGTCCTCACGCCGCTCTACAAGCTTTTCGAGTATCACGGCGAAGGCAGCCTCACGAAACCAATCTGGCGGCCGAAACGATTCTGATGGTGGCGAAAAAACCGGCCGTCCGTCATTTGTTAGGCGCGCACATGTCAATCGGCGGCGGGGTGCATCGCGCGATCGAGCGGGCACGCTCAATCGACTGCACGGCGATGCAGATTTTCGTGAAGAACAACATGCAGTGGTTCGCGCGCCCTTTCGCCCGGGAGGAAATCCGGGCGTTTCTCGAGCATGCCCAGCGCGCGGAGTTGTCGGCGGTTTTTGCCCACGCCAATTACTTGATCAATCCCGCGGCCACCAATCCGCAGTTCCTGGCCAACTCGATCCGCGCCTTGTCCGAGGAATTGACGCGGGCGGGCCAGCTTGGCTTGCCTTTCCTCGTGCTCCATCCGGGAGCGCACCTCGGTCAGGGCGAGGAGGCTGGTCTGGGTAAGGTCGTGAAATCGATCGACGCCGTCTTTCGTCGCATCCCGAAAGTGAAAACGCGGATCGCGCTCGAGACGACGGCCGGCCAGGGCTCGTGCCTCGGCCACAAGTTCGAGCACCTGGCCGCCATCATGGCCAACGTGCGCGAACCGGAGCGGCTCTGCGTTTGTCTCGACACCGCGCACGTCTTCGCGGCCGGCTATGACCTAACGAGCGAGGCGGGAACGAGAAAAATGTTTCGCGAGCTCGACCGCACGATTGGTTTGTCGCATCTCGTCGCCTTGCACCTGAATGATTCGAAGACCGCGCGCGGCTCGCGGGTCGATCGTCACGAGCACATCGGGAAGGGCAGGATCGGCCTGGAAGCTTTTCGTTTCATCATGCGCGACCGGCGTTTCCGGAAAATCCCGAAGGTACTCGAGACGCCGAAAGGCAAGGAGTTGCTCGAGGATGTCGAGAATATGAAAACGTTGCGCGAGTTGAGCGTGATCCGCTCCGCTGCTTGATGAAGCCGATGCGGGAGAGATAACGAACCGTTATTCTTTCACACGTTCGATGTGCGCGCCGAGCTCGCTGAGCTTTTCGTCAAGGTGCTCGTAACCGCGGTCGATGTGATAAACGCGGTGCACTTCGGTGGTGCCTTCTGCTTTCAAACCGGCGAGGACAAGCGCGGCGGATGCGCGCAGATCGCTCGCCATGACCGGCGCGCCGTATAAACGCTCGACGCCCTGGATGACCGCGGTCGCGCCTTCGATCTGCACCTGCGCGCCCATTCGCTTCAGTTCCGCGACGTGCATGTAACGCTGCGGGAAAACATTTTCGGTGATCACGCTGATCCCCTCCGTGGTGGAGAGAAGCGCGCACATCTGCGCCTGCATATCGGTCGGGAAACCGGGATAGGGGTCGGTCACGAGTTCGAGCGGCTTCATCGTGCTGCCGTTAGGCGAGACGGTGATCGAGCTCTTGGTGGTTTCGATTTTGAACCCGGCCTCCGCCAGGGCTGTCGTGACGGATGTGACGTGCTCGGGCTGAACGCGATTCAAAGTGATGCCCTTGCCGCAGATCGCGCCGGCGACCAGAAACGTGCCGGTTTCAATCCGGTCGGGGATGATGTCGTGCTCAGCGCCGTGCAATTCCGTGACGCCTTCGATGATGATGCGGCGGGTGCCCGCGCCCTCGATCTTGGCGCCCATTTTATTCAGGAAATCGGCCAGGTCGCACACTTCCGGTTCTGCCGCCGCGCCTTCGATGACCGTCACGCCTTCTGCGAGAACAGCGGCCATCATGACGTTGTCAGTGCCAAGAACGGTCGGTCCGAATTTCCCGCGCAGATTGATAACCGCGCCGGTCAGTTTTGGGGCGAAGACTTTCACGTTGCCATTTTCGACTCGAACAGCAGCACCGAGCCCTTCAAAGCCTTTGAGATGCAGATCGATCGGTCGATCGCCGATGACGCAGCCGCCGGGAAGCGAGACGGTCGCCTCCTTGCAACGGCCTAACAATGGCCCGATGACGCAAACTGAGGCCCGCATTTTGCGCACGACTTCGTAGGGCGCGACCGAGTTCACCTTCTCTGCCTTGACCGTGACCGTGCCGCTGGCCCGTTCCACCTCGGCTCCGAGATGCATCAGGATCTGGAGCATGTAGTTCGTGTCGCTCAGGTCCGGAACACGATGGAGGACGCACGGTTCGCGCGTGAGCAGAGTGGCGGCGATGATCGGCAGGGCCGAATTTTTCGAGCCGCTGATCTTGATCGATCCGGAGAGCGGATGACC
>DASXYO010000089.1:0-9811 GCA_036502465.1 Chthoniobacterales bacterium | reverse complement strand
ATCGACCGCGCTCGATCCGCGGGTCAAGCAGGCTTACCAGATCCGCAAGGCGGCGGCGCTGGCGGAAGGCCACATTCCCGTTCCGCCGCACACCACGAACGGCGACGAGCAGCTCTATTCCGACAAGTCGGGCACTTACTCTAAGGGAGTTCTGCAGAATGGCATCGGGCTGGTGAACCCGGCAGCTTTCGTGAGCTTCCGGAATGCGATTAATACGGGGACTTTTGAGGCTTTCGAGGCTGTGGTCACGGGCGGGCCGCGGACGCAGAACGGTCCGCTCGGCGGACGCGCCTTTGCGCTGGAGGGGAGTGACGATGTGCAATTCGGGAACGCTCCTTCGCCGACTAACCAAATCACGCAGGTGGTGGTGCCACCGGCGCCGGCTCTCGCCAGCTCGACCTATGGCACGGAGTTGGTGGAGCTCTACTGGGCTTCGCTCCTCCGCGATGTGGCGTTCAGCGATTACATGAGCAATCCAACGGCCATCCAAGCCGCGGCGGAGTTGGATTCGATGCCGGATTATCTCGGGCCGCGCGACAACTCGGGGCACGTGACGCCGAATCTGCTCTTCCGCGGCACTTATCCGGGCGACACGGTCGGGCCGTACGGTTCGCAGTTCCAGATCCTGCCGACTTTCCTCGGCGCGCAGGCATTGAGCCAGCAGCTGAATTCCTATCTTCCCGGGCAGGATTTCATGACGAATGCGACCACCTTCCTCGCGGTGCAGAATGGCATCGACAGTGGCGAAGTGGTGCTGACGGATACCGTACCGCGCTACATCACGGCGGGCCGCGATCTCTCCACTTTCACGCGGCAGGATGTGCTCTATCAGGCCTATTTTGTGGCATCGCTCGTGCTGGGCACGATTCACGCGCCGCCGAACCCGGGAAATCCGTACGTCGGCGCCGTGAAGCAAAATGGTTTCGGCACGTTTGGCGGTCCCGACATCGCCGCCACTCTCGGCACCGCGGCACGGCTCGGACTCAACAGCGTCTGGTATCAGAAATGGTGGATCCATCTCCGCCATCGTCCGGAGTCGGGGGGCGCTATCGTCAGGCAAATTCTGCAGGGATTTGGCAACACGCTTGACGGCCATGTGAATAACAACGTGCTCAATTCGCAGGCGGTGCAGGCAAGCTTCAGCAAATACGGCGATTACTTTCTCTCGCAGTCTTTCCCCGAGGGCTCGCCAACTCACCCCTCCTACCCGACTGGCCATGGCGCGGTCGCGGGCGCCTGCATTACCGTGCTGAAGTTCTTCTTCGACGGGAACTTCGTCATTCCAAACCCGATGATCCCAACGGATAACGGGCTCTCGCTCGTTCCCTACACCGGCGGCGATGCGGGACAGATGACGGTGAACGGCGAACTGAACAAGCTGGCGAACACTGTCTCCTTCGGGCACGGCATTCACGCCGGCATTCATTGGCGAACCGACACCACCTCGTCCGTGCAACTCGGTGAAGCAGTCGCGATAAGCATGTTGCAGGATCGCGCTCAGACGTATGCGGAGAAGTTCACAATTAACCTGACGAAGATCGACGGCACGATCGCGACGATCTCGAACGAGTAAGGTAGCGTTCCGAGCAAAGAGCCTTGGGGAGTGCGGGCGAGGCGTCCGCGCTCCCCGGATTTTGCTTCCGGCACAAGCTTGCTAACTTGATCGCCGAATGCCGGAAGCAACCTACGACGTGGCCATCATCGGGGGCGGACCCGCGGGCAGCACCGCGGCCACGCTGCTTGCCCGGGCCGGTCGGCGCGTGCTGGTGTGCGAGCGGGAGAAATTCCCGCGTTTCCACATCGGCGAATCACTTTTGCCGGTGAGCATGAAGACGTTCACCCGGCTCGGAGTGCACGAGAAATTCGCGCAGGCGGGATTCATCCGGAAATACGGGGGCGAAATGGCGGGCGCCTGTTCCGAGACGGGCGTGAAGTTTTATTTCAAGGACGGCTTTAACTCGCAGACGGAGACGTCCTACCAGGTGCCGCGGGCGGAGTTCGACGAACTGCTCCTCGATCACGCGGCGGAGAATGGCGCCGAGGTGCGCGAGGAACTGGCGGTCAAGGGAGTGGAGTTCTTCGACGATCGGGTGGAGCTGCAGCTCCAGCCGAAGAGCGGCGACGCGCAAAAGATCAGCGCGCGCTATGTGATCGACGCCAGCGGGCGGCACTCGGTTCTCGGGAATCATTTCAAGCTGAAGGAGACGTATCCGCATCTCCAGAAGATCTCGATCTTCGCCCACTACGAAGGGGTGGAGGCGGATGAAGGCCGCGACGGCACACTCACCCGCCAGCTGCGCGCGGCCGATCGCTGGTTCTGGTATGTGCCCTTGCCTAACGACCGGGCCAGCCTCGGCGTGGTGCTCGATACCGCGCTCTACCGTCAGATGAAAAAGTCGCCCGAAGATTTTCTCGAAGAAGCGCTGGCCGAGCAGCCATTTCTCGCTCGCCGCATGACGCACGCCCGGCGCGTCACGCCGGCGTATGCGAGCGCCGACTTTTCCTATCGTCAAACGAAGCTCACCGGCGAGCGCTGGATGCTGGCGGGCGACGCGGCCGGGTTCATCGATCCGGTTTTCAGCAGCGGGGTTTTCCTCGCGCTCCTCGCGGGCGAACAGGCGGCCGACATTCTGGATGTCGTGCTCGATCATCCACGCAAGGCGCCGCGTCTCTTCGCCCGCTACGAGCGACTCCTGCGGCGCGCGATGAAGGGCTACCTGCGGTTCGTCGACGCCTGGTATTCGAAGGAATTCATCGAGGTCTTCCTTTTTCCGCAGGATGTCCTGCAGATTCCGCCGGCCGTGAACGCCGTTCTTGGGGGGAACATCAGCGGGAGCTTCGCGATCCGCTGGCGGATGTCGGCCTTCTATTTCATCGTCTGGCTGCAACGCTATCTACCGCTCTGCCCGCGTCGCACCCTCGTCGCGCCCCAGGCCGCGGCCCAACCCGCCCTGCGTTCCGTCGCCTAACGAATGGACTCATGCCCTCGCGAAAACCAATGCGGACGGGGCCTCTCCGCCCCGACTGCTGCGACGTTGTCTCTGATCGAGGCAAAAAGGTCCCTTCCACATTTACTGCTCTTCCTTGCTCTTTGCCTAACGAGCTGCCAAACGCTGCGTCACCAGTTCGTCTCGCCGGAGCCGGATTGGCAATCCAGAATCGGCCAACTCCAATATCGCGGACCGAAAACGTCGCTCATCGGCGAAGTCCTGGTCCGTTATTCCAAGCAGGGCGATTTCGAGCTCACTTTCAGTAAAGGGCCGGGCGTGATTCTGCTCACCGTCCGCCAGGATGAGAAGTTCGTGCGCGTGAGCGGTCCCCTCGCCCGCGGCTCATGGTCCGGGCCGCCTAACGAAACGCCCGCTCGGTTGCGCGGCTGGGTTTCTCTCCGGGAACTGCTCCTCCGGAGCAAGGACCAGCCGCTCATTCGCGAGACGCTCGGCTCTGACCGTTTCACCTTTGCTTTCTGACCGCTCGGGGCGCTGATGTCGTACTCGAAGTTCATCGCCCGGCTCGTCACGCAGCATCGCGCACGGGTCTGGATTGGAGTTTTCCTCATTGCCGGGGTCAGCCTTTACATCCTCATCACACGCCTGACCCTCGACACGGAGGTGCTGAATCTTCTCCCGGCAAAGTTTGAATCGGTCCAGGGCCTCAAGGTTTACAACAACGATTTCGCCCAGACCCGCGAACTGACTTTCGCCCTCTCCTGCCAGCCTAACGACGTCGACAGACTGGAAGAATTCGCCCCCATCTTCGCGCAACGCCTGCGCGAACAGCCCTGGAGCACGCGCGTCCTCGCCGGTTCGCCGATGGAATCGCCGGAAGCCATCAAGGACTTGCAGGGTCTCGCCGTCCCGCTGCTTCTTAACCTCGAGCCGCAAGCGTTTAGCGACACTCTCGCCATTCTGCAGCCTGAAAAATTGCAGGCGCGTCTCGCGCGGTTGCATCACGAAATCGAAGCGGGCTCGCCGCGGCCGGAATTTGAGCTACAGCTCGATCCGTTAGGCGTGGTCGCGCCCGCGCTCAAACCGTTTTCCGGTAACGCCGCCCTCGAGCAGGATCAGCCGCTCACTTCGGCCGATCGCACGATGCGCGTCTTCCTCGCCGTTACGAATCAGCCTTCGATCAGCGCTTTTGATTGCCAGGCGTTGATGAAGAAGGTGAACGCCTTTCGCGCCGGTGCGAGTGCGGGTTGGGAAGGCGCCGGGCCGCTCGAAGTGCTCGTGACGGGGCGCTCGGCTTATGTCGCGGAGATTTCCCTCAGCATGCGGCACGACATCACCGTCACGCTGCTCGGCTCGATCTTTCTTGTGGGTGGCGTTTTCTTCGTCGGTTTTCGGCGCTGGTTGCCGCTCGTCGGCATGGGTTTTTCGCTCCTCCTATGCTGCCTCGTCGCGCTCGCCGCGGGGCTCCTCATTTTTCACGAACTCAACATGGTGACGATCGGAATGTGCGCGATCCTCATCGGGCTGGGGGTCGATTTCGCGATCCTGATTTTTGGTCGCTACCAGCAGGCCCGCAACGAAGGCGCCGAGCACGCGCCCGCGATCGAGGCGGCGGTGGCGAAACTGGGCCGCGCCATTTTCTTCGGCGCGCTCACGACCGCGGTCGGCTTCATGGCGCTGCTCCTCGCCAACTCGGGCGGCTTCACCCAGCTCGGTGTGCTGATCGCGATCGGCATCCTGGTCGCCGCGCTTTTCATGACGAGCGTTTTCTTCTTGTTCACTCGCGAACATTCGCGTCCACCGCGGAACGATTGGATTCTCGCAGTCGTTAGGCTTTACGTCCGTCGAACCTTGCGCACGCCCGGGCTCATTCTCTGGATCGCGCTCCCGATTCTCGTCATTCTTTTTGCGCTCGCGCTCCTTCCGCAATTGCCGCTCATCTTCGACGCCAGCACGCGCTCGATGGAGCCGAAGTCGAGCGCGGCCGGTTACGCACTCGCCAAGATCATGGGCAAGATGCCGACCCGCTGGGAGCCGGTTCTCGCCGTGGTCCGCGCGCCTAACGAGGAGCAGTTGCACGAGTACTGGCAGAAAATCGAGAACCGCTGGCGGTCCCTCGAAAAGACGGGCGCGATCAAGAGCTTTTCCACGCCGGCCGCGCTCGCTCTCTCCCCGCGCCGGATGGCAGCGAATCGGCAACGGCTGCGCACGATCGATTTCGACGCCGCCCGGCGCGCGCTCGAGGAGGCGATCGCGCGCGAAGGCTTCAGCCGCGAAAGTTTTGCCGCCGGTTTCACCCTGCTCGATCAGCTCGAAGCAGTCGCCCGCGGGACGATGCCGGTCCCCGATTGGCGCAAGGCGCTGCCGCCTTCCTCGAGTTGGTGGTTTCTGGTCGACCGTTATTTCGCGGCCGACCCGCTCCTCACGGTCGGTTTCGTGACCACGAATAAACCGGTCGAAACTCACGACCAAAAGGAAATGCTGATGCGCGAATTGCCGGTCGACGGCGTGCCGATGACTCTTTCCGGCTGGAGTTTCACCCTCACTGATCTCATCCCGTGGTCGCATCGGCAGTTGATTCTGATCAGCACGCTGATGGCCTTCTTCGACGGTTTCCTGCTCGCCCTGCTCTACCGCGATTGGCGGCTCTGGTTGATCCAAATCGCGACGCTCGCTCTCGCCATCGGCGCCATGATCGCGACCATGAAACTGGCGCACATTCCGCTCAACCTGCTCAACGTCCTCGCCTTTCGCCTCGTCCTCGCGATCGGGGTCGATTACGGCATATACGTCCTGCTCGTCTGGCAGCGGGCGCGCGAAATCGAGCACGACGTGGCCGGCGTGCTTAAGCCGGTGCTGCTTGCCGGGCTGACTGCGATTGCCGGTTTCGGTTCGTTAGGCTTAGCTAATAACCCGACCCTGAGCGGGCTCGGCATCGCCTGCGCGATTGGGCTGGCCTGGAGCCTGTTTGCCACCATCTTTTTTACCCTGCCCGCAGCAGCCATCGCAGAACCGATGTCTATTGAGGCACGCAAATTACTCGCCGGCACATGATGATTTCCAGATTCGCACTTCTCGCTTCCTTCGTTTTGATCGCACTGAGCGGTCTCCAGGCCGAGCCGCTCGCGCCGCCGGACGTGAAGGCCCTGCTCGACCGCGTTCGCGCCAAACGCGCCGGGGCGCCGCAGGTGCAAGCCGATTTCCAGGAAGAGAAAACCGTTCACCTCATGAACAAGCCGATCAGCAGCACGGGCAAAGTCTGGTTCCAAAAGCCGGATAAATTTCGCCGCGAGGTGACGGGCAACTCGCCCAGCGTCACGGTCAGCGACGGAAAGCAGCTCTGGATTTATTACCCAAAATTCAAATCGGCCGAGCACTACTCGTTAGGCAAACACTCCCCGCTCGACGCCGGGATCGCCGCCCTCACCGCCGCGCTCAATCTCGAGAACGTCGAGAACAGCTATCACATTACGGGAGGCAAACTCGAGAACGGTTACGAACTGCAACTGGCGCCGCGCAATCCTTCCCTCAAACGGCTGCTCAAGACGTTCAACATCCAGATGAATAGCGACCTTCAGGTGGAGCGAACCGAGATGGTGCAACCGAACGGCGACCATATCGTGACGAATTATTCCAAGGAATCGCGCGCCCCGATTGAGCCTTCGACTTTCGAATTTACTCCGCCGGCCGGAACGGACGTCACCACTCCGTTAGGTCGTTAGGCAACGGCGCCATCGCCGCGGCAAAAGCATGGCGACACAGCAAAATCCTGAGATTTCGATTGTCATTCCGGTGACCAACGAAGCCGGCGCCCTGCCCGTTTGCCTGAGCCATATCGACCGGGAAGCGAGCGAGATCGTGGTCGTGGATGGAGGAAGCGAGGATGAAACACTGCGCATAGCCGAGGACGCGAAGTGCAGGGTGATCTCGTTGATGGAGCGCCATCGCGCCCGGCAAATGAATTGCGGCGCCGCGCGGGCTCGCGGACGGATTTTGCTTTTTTTGCACGCCGATACTTGGCTGCCGCCTGGGGCGCTCGATAAGATCCGGCGCGCGATCGACGATCGCGCCGCGCTCGGCGGCGGCTTCTCCCGGCGCTACCGTTCGCGCTCTCCCACCCTCGCGCTCACCTCGCGCCTCGCGGGCCTGCGCAACCGGCTCTTCGGTTGGCATCTGGGAGATCAGGCGATTTTTGTTAGGCGCGATATCTTCGAGAAACTCGATGGCTACTGCGATATCCCGATTTTTGAGGACCTTGATTTTTCGCGCCGCCTGCGTCGCCGGGGCAGGACGGTTACGCTCTCTCCGCCGGTCTCTTCGTCGGCCAGGCGTTTCGTCGAACGCGGCCCGCTCCGCACCACCTGGAATGACCTGCTTTTGACTCGAAAATATTTGTTGGGAACCGACCCGAATGAGCTTTGCCAAGCGCCCCGGAATCGCCTAAAAGCTCTGCAAGCATATGAACGCCTATCTTGATCGCCTCGACCAGCAAATCGCCGCCCGTCATCTCCTGACCCATCCGTTTTACCTCGCCTGGACGCGCGGGGAACTGAGCAAGGAAACTTTGGCCGATTACGCCGGCCAGTATTACCAGCACGTCGCCGCTTTCCCGACCTACCTCTCGGCGGTGCACGCGCGCTGCGACGACCAGCCGACCCGCCGCCAGATTCTCGCCAACCTGATCGACGAGGAAGCGGGCGACCCGAATCATCCGCAGCTCTGGAAAAACTTCGCCGCTGCCCTCGGTGTCTCGCCTAACGATATCGACAACACCCAGGCCTGGCCGGAGACGGCGGAATTGATCGACACCTTCCGCACCGTCTGTCGCGAAGGCGATATCGCCGAAGGGCTGGCCGCGCTCTACGCCTACGAGAGCCAGATCCCGGCCGTCTCGGAATCGAAAATCGACGGGCTGGTGAAGCACTACCAGTTCGATGACCCGGAAAGTTATCGCTACTTCAGCGTTCACATCGAAGCCGATCGCGAGCACGCCGCGACCGAGCGCGCCCTCCTCGGTCAGCATATTCGTCCGGAGAACGAAGCCGCGGTGACGCAGGCGGCCGACCGGATTCTGAACGCGCTCTGGGAACTGCTCTCGGGCGTCTGCCGTCGGCACGCGATCGCCTGCTAGTGAGAGGCGCTTCGCCGGTCGACGCCGCGATGTAGACGCTTCGCTCTGCGAAGCGCGGCCCAACGCGACGCTGCTCCCGCGTGGCGCGCCGATACCCCCGTCGCCCACAGGGCGACGTCCACAGCCAGAGCGCATTCCCGTCGCGCACGAGGAATACTTCCGCGCTACGCTTCTTCATAATTCCGTGAAAAAAGGCGACGGCATCTACAACCTGGTCGTGATCGGCGCCGGCACCGCCGGTCTCGTCACCGCTGCCGGCTCCGTCGCGCTTGGGGCGCGGGTTGCGCTCGTCGAGCGCAACCGGATGGGAGGCGACTGTCTCAATTTCGGTTGCGTCCCGAGCAAGGCGCTGATCTCATCGGCGCGCCTTCTCCACCGGATGCGCACAGCGGACGCCTGGGGGATCAAGCGGACCGAGCCGGAATTCGATTTCGCCAAAGTCTTTGCCAGCATGCGGGGGCAGCGTGCGACTCTCGCCCCGCTCGATTCGCAGGAACGTTTCGAGTCGTTAGGCGTAGATGTCTTCCGCGAGGAAGCGACATTTCTTTCGCCCGGCGAGCTGCAGGTCGGAGACCAGAAATTGCGGGCCCGCCATTTCGCGATCGCGACCGGGTCGCGTGCCGCCATCCCCGCCCCGATCGGGCAGAGTCGCGTGCCTTATTACACCAACGAGACCGTCTTTGACGAGCTGAAGGAAAAACCGGAAAGCCTGCTCATCGTCGGCGGCGGACCGATCGGTTGCGAGCTTGGGCAAATGTTTGGACGGCTCGGGGTCGAGGTCACAATTATCCAGCGCGGAAAACGCCTCCTTGAGAAGGAGGATCCGGTTGTGAGCGAGTTTGTGCGCACGATCCTGGAAGCGGAAGGCGTGCGCGTTCTGACTGAAGCCGAGATCGGGGAGGCACAGTCATCCGGCGCCGGCGTGACCCTGCGCTGCAAGGGCGCAAACGTCTCGGGCGCCGCTCTCCTCGTTGCGGCCGGCCGCCAGCCTAACGTCGAAAATCTCGACCTGCAGAAAGCGAATGTCGCCTTCACGAAAAAGGGCATAACGGTCGACGAGCATTCGGAAACCACGCAACCCGGAATCTACGCGCTGGGCGATGTCATCGGCCAGCTTCAGTTCACCCACGTGGCCGATTATCATGCCCGGGTCGTGATCCGAAACACGCTCGTGCCCTTTTCGTTTCTGCGACAGAAAATCGATTACTCGGCCGTGCCCTGGTGCACCTATCTCGACCCGGAAGTGACGACCGTTGGCCTAACGGAAAGCAAGGCAAAGGAGAAAGGCATCGCCTACGACCTGATCGAACAGGAAATGAAGGAAGTCGACCGCGCCGTCCTGGAGCGCGCGCCCACAGGTTTCGCCCGCGTCCTCGTGCGGCGCGGGAGCGACGAGGTCATCGGAGCCACGATCGTGGGCGAACATGCCGGCGAGCTGATCCAGGAGTTTGTCCTCGCGATGAAACACGGGATCGGCCTGAAACAGATCGCCTCAACCGTTTACTCCTATCCGACCTTCGCCAGCCTCGTCTTGAAAACAGCCGAAAAGTTGAACAAGAAGCGCCTCACCCCGCTCGCGCGCAAAATCACTGGCTGGCTCTACGCTCGAAGCCGATGAAGAAGTGGCTGCAAAATTACTGGCGCTGGATCGCGCTCGTACTCGGACTGCTCGCGCTCTCGCTCGCGATTTCTTTCCTGCCCCTGGCCGATTGGGTGAAGCGCTTCGTCGATT
>DASXYO010000088.1:0-42712 GCA_036502465.1 Chthoniobacterales bacterium | reverse complement strand
GGTGGCGCTGACCCAGGATAGCGATCTCGATCTCCACCAGGGCGCCGGCAACGATCTCACTTTTCATGGCGTCTCCTTCGAAGGACGCGACTTCGAGACCCCGCCTTACTACGGAGCGCGCGCCCTCTGGTTTCCCTCCTTCGATTCGCACTGGGGTTTTGGGGCGGAATTTTTCCACATGAAAATGTATGCCGACACCGGGGACACGGTGCGCGTCAGCGGGCGGCGCAACGGCATGGGGGTGAACGCGAACGAGCGGATCGACGATACCATCCAGCAATTCAGTCTTTCGCACGGGCTCAACTACGCCCTTGGAGATATTGTTTATCGCTGGTTGCCCGGCGCGCGTGGCGAGGATTTTCTCGGGCACCTCACGCCCTACGCCGGCGTTGGGCTCGGGCTCGCGGTCCCGCATGTCGAGTCGAAGGTCAACGGCGTCTTCCACGAGGAATACCAGGTGCATGGCCCGGGCGTGCAGGCGCTCGCCGGGGTTAATGTCGTCCTCACCCGGCATTGGGGGCTGATGTTTGAATACAAATTCACCTACGCGAATCTCGACTCGCTCGAGATCCCCGGCGGCTCGATTGAAGTCACGCCCCTCAATCATCATATCGTGACCGGGCTGACCTTCAGTTTCTAGGTCCGGCCAAGCGCTGGATCGCGCTTTGCAAATGCGCCGTCGGGCGGCAAACTCGGTCGTGGCCATGGAGATCGTACCGCTGGGCGACTCGGCGCTGATTGTGCGCGTCGGCGATTCGTTAGGCGCAGTTCTGAAAACACTCCAAAAACTGGAAGCCGCCAGCCTTCCCGGAGTCACGGAAATTGCTCCCGCCTTTGCCAGCGTCGCGGTCTTTTTTGAATCGCCGAAAAAACTGGAACGCGGCCTGGCATGCGTTGACACGGCCTTGCGGCGAAGAACGCGCAGCGTCAAAGGAGCCGTCAAGCCGCGGCTGGTCGAGGTGCCGGTCTGCTATGAATCGGCCTTCGGGCTCGATCTCGAAATCGTCGCCGAACACTGCGGACTTTCGCCTAACGACGTCGTGACACGCCACGCCGCCGCGCGCTACGACGTGCGCTGCGTTGGTTTCACTCCCGGCTTTCCTTTTCTCGGTGGCCTGCCCGCGAAACTGGCAACCCCGCGCCGGGAAAAACCACGCGCGCTCGTTCCGGCCGGCGCGGTCGGAATCGGCGGCGCGCAGACCGGCATCTATCCGCTCCCTTCCCCCGGCGGCTGGAACATCATCGGACGAACGCCGCTCCAACTTTTCGACGTGGCACGAGAGCCGGCGGCGCTGCTCCGGGCGGGCGACCGGGTGCGTTTTGTCGCAGTCACTCGCGAGGAATTTGAAGCATGGGACGGATAACGGTTCTCCGGGCTGGCCCTCTCACCACCGTACAGGATCTGGGCCGCCCGGGGCAGCGTGCCCTCGGTGTTTCGGGGGGCGGTGCGCTCGATCTTTGCGCGGCGCAAGTAGTCAACCTGCTCGTCGGCAACCCCGGCGACTCCGCGCTTCTCGAAGTCGCGCTCGGCGGGATGCGCCTCCGTTTCGAAGACGCGCGTCGGGTGGCCTGGTGTGGCGGCGATTTTGAAGTTCGAGTCGCGGAAACCACGATTCCGGCCGGCCGGCCCTCGGTCGTTAGGCCGGGAGAAGAGCTGATAGTACGAGGGGCGCGGAGCGGCTGCCGGGCGTGGCTCGCCGTCTCAGGAGGAATCGATGCGCCTGCGGTGCTCGGAAGCCGATCGACTGACCTGCGCGGCCACTTCGGCGGTTACCTCGGCCGCGCGCTGCAGGATGGCGATGAACTCTCGTTAGGCAAGGCCGGCGCTCCCCCGGGCGAAGACGTCCGGGTCGCGTCCTGGGGCGCACTTCCGGAGTGGGCGTTGACTGTGATCCCGACGCCAATCCTGCGCGTCGTTCGTGGGTCGGAATGGGAGATGTTTGATCGCGAATCGCGGCACGCGTTTTTAGAAACCGCGTTCAAGGTCGGCGCGCAAGCGGACCGAATGGGCGCGCGATTGGAAGGAGCAGTTCTAACCCGCAAAAAAAAGCGCGAGTTGCTCTCCGAGGCGGTTGCCCCGGGAACGGTCCAAGTGGCGAACGACGGGCAGCCGATTCTCCTGCTCGGAGATTGCCAAACGATCGGTGGTTACCCGAAGATCGCACACGTGATCACAGTCGATCTCGCGCCGGCCGCCCAGCTTCAGCCTAACGATACCGTCCGCTTCGAGGAAGTGATGCCGGCCGTCGCCGCCGCGCTCTTCGCGGAGCGCGAAAATGACCTTCAAAAATTCTGCGTCGGTCTAAACCTTCGGTATTCATGAATCTTACTGTCGACCTGAATGCCGATCTGGGCGAAGGCGCCGCCGGCGAGCGCGAGCTGCTCACTCTCGTCAGCTCGGCCAATATCGCCTGTGGTTTTCACGCCGGCGACCCGAACAGCATGACTGCCTCCATCATCGCCGCGAAAGAGGCGGGAGTGGCGGTCGGCGCGCACCCGAGCCTGTCCGATCGCGAGCATTTTGGGCGGCGCGAGCTGCCGGTTTCGCCTAACGACGTCTTTGCGCTGGTCGCCTACCAGGTGGGTGCGTTCCAAGCCATTGCCAGTTCGTTAGGCGTGCGTCCGAATCATGTCAAACCCCATGGCGCGCTCTATAACATGGCGGCGCGGGATGCGGCTCTGGCCGAGGCGGTGACGCACGGCATCCTGGCGGTCGATCGCTCGCTCATTTTGTTCGCCCCGGCGGGCAGCGAGCTGGCCCGGGCCGCGAAAGCGATCGAATTGCGCGTGGCCCGCGAAGTTTTTGCCGATCGAAATTATCTGCCGGATGGCTCACTCGTCCCGCGCGCGCGACCGGACGCGCTCCTCCATGACGCGGCGGAAGCCGGCGAGCGTGTCCTGCGGATGCTGCGCGAAAACAAGGTGCGCGCGGTCGACGGAAGCGACGTCCCTCTCGAGGTGGATACGATTTGCCTGCACGGCGACAAACCGGAAGCCGTCGCCTTCGCCCAAACTCTGCAGGCGCAATTGCGCGCGGCCGGAGTGAAGGTGGCGGCGCCGGCACGCTGACGAATGGACGCGCCTAACGACAAACTGCTGCGCGGCCTGGGCCCGCTCGACGCGACCATGATCGTGATCGGCTCCATGATCGGGTCGGGAATTTTCATCACCTCGGCGGAATCGACGCGTCTCGTCAGCGCGCCCGGCTGGCTCCTTCTTGCCTGGGCGATGGCCGGGCTTCTCACCATCACCGGCGCGCTTTGTTGCGCGGAGCTGGCCGCGATGATGCCGAAAGCCGGCGGGCAATACGTTTTTCTGCGCCAGGCTTACGGGCCCTCGATCGGGTTTTTGTTTGGCTGGACGCTTTTCCTGGTCATTCAAACCGGGACGATCGCGGCGGTGGCGATCGCCTTTGCCAAGTTTGCCGGCGTCTTTTTTCCGGCGATTGCGACCGAGCATTATCTCGTTAGGCCGGTGCATCTCTTTGGCGCCTACGCGATCAGCCTTTCGACCGAGCAGCTCGTCGCGGTCCTCCTCATCAGCCTCCTCACCTGGATCAACACCCGCGGGTTGGAAATTGGAAAACTCGTCCAGAACACTTTTACTTTCGCCAAGACCGCCGCCCTCATTGGATTGATCGTCGTCGGGCTCTCGTTAGGTTGGCAGGCGGCGAGCGCGGCCCGGACGGCCAATTGGTGGAACCCGTGGGCGAACGGCTGGACGCCGCAAAGCGCGCAACCCGGCCTAACGATGGTGGGCGAGCTGGCCCTGATCGTGATTTTCGGAAAAGGGATGGTCGGCCCGATCTTTGCCCAGACCGCCTGGACCAACGTCACTTTTACCGGGGGCGAGATCCGCGATCCGGGTCGCACCCTGCCGCGTGCCCTTCTGCTCGGTTGCGGGCTGGTTGTGACGCTCTACGTCCTGGCCAACCTGGCCTACGTCGCCACCTTATCGTTAGGCGAAATCGCTCATGCGCCGCAGAACCGGGTCGCGGTCGCCTCGATGCGGGCCGTTCTCGGCTCGACCGGGGCAAGCCTGATGGCGGGCGCGATCCTGGTTTCGACGTTTGGTTGCAACAACGGACTCATCCTGGCCGGCGCGCGGGTTTACTACGCGATGGCGCTCGACCGCCTGTTTTTTCGGGCGACCGCGCGGACCAATGCGCGGCACGTCCCGGCGGCGGCGCTGGTGGCGCAAGGCATTTGGGCGGCGCTGCTCACCCTGCCGCGGACGATCGGGACCGATCCCGCGACGGGCGCGGTGCGTTATGGGAATGTCTATACCCAGCTACTCGAATACATCGTGGCCGCGGATCTCATTTTCTACGTCCTACTGGTGGCGGCGGTCATGGTCATGCGCCGCAAAATGCCGGAGATGCCTCGGCCTTATCGCGCCTGGGGTTATCCCGTGGTGCCGATGGTAGCGATCGCGCTGGCGACCCTGCTCATTATCGACCTCGCGATCCTCGCGCCCACAACGTGCGGAATTGGCTTTGCCATCGTGCTCAGCGGTTTTCCCGTTTATCTGCTCTGGCGGGCGGTCGCTCGACAAGCTCCGGCGAGCCTTAGTTAAGGCCGTAGACTTCGATTAGGCCGACCCCGGTAAATCCGCTCACCCCACTCACGATTGCAGTGTAATTCCCCGGTGCCGCTTCGAAATAGACGGCCGACTCCAGCGTGGTCGGCGGATACAACCCGTAACCGCCGATGACACTGGCATTGACCGCGTTCGGATAGTTGTCATTGGAAACCATCAGCTGGCCATTGCCGTTGTAGACGTCGAGCATGGGATTAATGAGCGCGCCGGACACGCCGCTCGCGCCTAACGAAGGTCCGAGCGCCCGGACCACGATCGGTTCCGACTGGGGCGACTGAATGATGAAGCCGCCAATCAAAACATCGTCCCCCGTCCCGATGTGGGCGCGGGTGGAAATATTGGCGATCTTGCCGTTGTCGGGCTCGAGGTCGTAGATCTCGACCAACCCCACGCCGGAGCTGTTGCTGGCTCCCCGGACGATCGCGGTGTAGGCGCCAGGCGCGAGGTCAGCCAAGATGGCCGATTCCTTGTCCTTGGTCGGCTGCAGGTCGCTCGCGATGATTTCCTCCTGCTGCGTGTCGCGCCAGTTGTCGTTCGTCTGGATGAGGGCTCCGGCGCTGTCGTGCAATTCGAGGACGGGATCTGCCAGGGGACCGGCGACGCCGGAGTCGCCTAACGACGGCCCAATCGCTCGCACGATAACTTTTTTCGTGGGCGCGCTGTCCTGAATAATGAAGCCGCCGATCATGATGTTGTCCCCGGTCTCAACCTGGCCGCGACTCGAGATTTGGAGAACCTGCGATTGTCCGGTGGGCAGCGGCGGGTTGGCCGGCGCGCCGTAGAGCGAGACCGCGCCCGCGATGTCATCAGCCTGCAGCCGGTCGGTCGTGCTGACGTAAGCGTTCATGATGGCGACGACGTTTTGGCCGGCTTGGTCAGGATGATCGAGGCCGAGAACGTGGCCGAGTTCGTGGACCGCGATCCGGTGAAGATCGAAAAATCCCTGCGTACCCGCCTGAGTGGTGCTGCCGCGGTAGGAGTTAAACTTGTTCGCCGTATTAAAAAGTACGTCGTTTTCGAGGATCGAATTGCCGGAGCTGTTGATCAGCGTGATGGCGAGGACCCCGGGGCCGAACTTATCGCCATAAACGGTCGAAGCGAACTGCATCGAGTTGACCCCGTCGCCCATGCTGGCCGCAGTGCCGGCACTGACAATGGTCGAGGTAAATTGCGTGCCGCCGAGCTGTTGATTCCAGAGCAGGAGAGCGTTCTGGACGACGCTGTTGAAGTCGACGCTTCCATCGGCCAACACATCGGCGCTCGCTCCCATTTGGATGCGCATCGGGATGGTGGGGGCTTGCCAATAATAACCCTCCAAAGCATAGCCGTGCGCGGAGAGAAGCGCCGCGAACGAGAGGAGCGCAGCCAGTCCGCCAAGCCGGAGCCGCTTACTGAATCTTGCCGTTCGCGGTCTGCCGGGAAACTTGGGAACGGATGGCGGATTTAAAATCATTAAGAGTAAGAGCGGGTTTGGAGCTGGCGGTCGTCTCTTCGTTAGTGCCCAGGGCATTGAGATCAGTCAGGGGGCGACCTTCGCCGGTGAGCAGCGTGTCACGGCCAGCCTGGTCTTTTTGAATCCGGAAACGTCCATGTTGGATCCCGACGAGCGGAATGAACTGGCTGCCGTTATTTTCGACAAAAAGCATGTCGTGATCGCCGACCTTGAACTTGGGCGCGTCGCTCACTTCCATCGTCCGGCCATCGACCGTGCCGCCGAGCATGCGCATGGAGTAAGTCGTGACGGGATCGCCCTTCAGCGTGTCGTCGACTTTGAAAGTGACGAAGGTGACGATGCGATGCTGGGCACCTTCTCCGATCCACTGCGAATGGAGGCCAGTCACTTCGCCCTCGAAAATGACCTGCGCCCGGCTGACCAACTCGTCGAACTTCGGCGGGATGACGGTGGTCGCGTTGGCGATGAAACCGAGAGAAAAGAGGACTGGGTAAACGAGGAAACCGATGGATTTTTTCATTTTCGAGACGCGGGCGACTTCTGACGAGTTTACCGCAGGAATGTTCATTATCAATTTGGGGTTCTGTTAAAGGTCGAGGTCGTAAATTTCGACTAAGCCGATGCCGGACCCGCCCTCGGCGCCCTGCACGATCGCGGTATAATTTCCCGAGGGAATGGTGGCAATGAGGGCGGCCTCGCGCGGGTCGGCGGGTTGAAGACCGGCCGCGATGATGTCGCTCTGTTGCGATCCGCTCGCCCAATCGTCGTTGGACGCGATCAGTTGGCCGTCGCTGCCATGCAACTCGACCGCGGGATCGGCCAGGACCGCGAGGCCGTTTCCGCCTAACGATGGGCCGAGTGCGCGGACCACGATCTGTTTCGTCGTCCGGCCGCCGACGATAAACCCGCCAATCAGGACTTCCTCGCCCGGGCCAACGCGGCCGCGGGTGGAGATATTGGCGGCGTGCGTGGCGCTGGTATCGAGAGTGTAGCTTTCGACCAGGCCGATGCCGGTCGTGTTATTCACGCCGGAAATGACAGCGGTATAATTCCCCGGCGCGAGCCGCGCGACGATCGCCGATTCGCGCAGGTCGAAAGGGGCGAGCCCGCTGTCAACGATCTCGCCGGAATCGAGGCTCTCCTGCCAGTTGTCGTTCGAGTCGAGGAGGGCTCCGGTGGAATCGTAAAGATCCATCTTTGGGTCCTGCAGGGCGCCGGAAATACCGCCCGCCGTGAGCGACGGGCCGATGGCGCGCAGGATCACTTTCTTGAGCTGATTACCCTGGATGATGAATCCACCAATGAGAACATCATCACCAGTCCCGACGTACATGCGGGTGGAAATGTTGACGAGCCGGCTCGGCGTGATGGGCAACGGCGTGGGCGTCGGAGTCGGTGACGAGGCGGGTTTTCCGTAGAGGTATTCGATGCCTTGGATGTCATCCGGGGCGAGGAGGCTCCGGTTGCTCACCACGGAATTCATGACCGCGTCCACCTTCTGTCCGGCACTGTCCGGATGATTCAACCCGAGCGCGTGGCCGAGTTCATGGAGAAAGACCCGCTGGATATCGCAAATGCATTTTCCCTGGGAATCGAAAATCAAATCGCCGCGGTAGGAATCGAAGGATTGCGCGTTGTTAAAAAGCACGTCGGCTTCGATCATCGTGCCGTCCTGTGTCCGGTAATAAGTCACCGCCAGAACGCCGGTCCCGAAACTGTCGCCAAAAACCGTGGAGGAAAAGGAGGCAGAATTGTAGCCGTCACCGGAGGAGACCGCGCGTTTCGAGTCCATGACCGCGACCATCTGGACGCCAGCCATTTCGTCGTTCCAATCGTAAAGCGCGGGGACGGCTGCGTCGTTCCATGTCGCGCTACCGTCCAATAGCGCCGGCGCGGGGATGCCCAACTCCATTTCGACACTGATCACTGATCCCGTCGGCCAGGACTTATTTTCGAGGGCGTATCCAAAAGTATTCGAGGTAATTAAGAGGGCTGCAGCTCCTGACAGGAACAGTTGGAGAGAGCGGCGCAGAGTGTTGGGAATCATAGAAATCGTGGACAGACTGGAAAAACCACAATCTCCAGAAAGCAGGATCTATGCGCACTTCCCCGGGAAAGGACCGGAAATCGCGCGATAGCGGCCAGAAAACCAACTCCCGCCACTAGTCGGCATCTCGGCCAGCGAAGCCGTCGAAAAAAGGCGGCTAGTTTAAGTCGTAAACTTCGACCAACCCAACGCCCATCGTATCGTTCACCCCGCGCACGATGGCAGTGTAGGCACCGGGCGAAAGGGTCGCGAGAATGGCCGACTCGAGATCCTTCGTCGGCTGGAGGCCAGTCGCGGCAATCTCGGTCTGCTGCGAATCCTTCCAGTCGTCGTCGGAAGCGATGATGTCTCCAAAGAGATTGTGCAGTTCAAGGGTCGGATTTTGGAGCGCGCCGACGATGCCGAAATCGGTCAGCGACGGTCCGATCGCTCGCACGATTACGTCGGACACACCTTCGCCGGCGATGAAGCCACCGATGAGAACGTTGTCGCCCGAATCGACAAAGCCGCGCGTGCTGATGTTGGCCAGTTTCGCGTCGGCCGTCGTGTCGAGATCGTAGGCTTCGACCAGACCAATCCCGGTCGTGCCGCCGTTGCCTTTCAGGATCGCGGTGTAGCTCGCGCCATTTCCCGGGAGAGTCGCGACGATGGCGGATTCCAGGTCGTCGGTCGGCGCCAGGCCGGTTGCTTCAATTGCGCTCTGCTGGTCGGACTTCCAGTTGTTGTTTGTCGAGATGATCGTGCCGTCACCGGCGTGCAACTCGAGGATGGGGTCCGCCAGCACGCCACCGACCGTCCCGCCTAACGACGGTCCAATCCCGCGGATGATGACCTGTTTCGAGTCGGGACCGAGAACGATGAAACCGCCGATGAGAACATTATCCCCGGTCAGGACGCGCAACCGGGTCGAGATATTGAGCAACTGGCCGAGCGCAGCGGAAAATTCGGAAGTGTTGCCATTGGGATCGGTCGCCGTCGCGGTGACGTGCGGCGCACCAGCCGCGACCGGGAAGCTCACGCTGAAATTCGCGTTGCCGGTCGCGTTTGTCGTAACGCTGGCGGTCCCGAGGAAGTTTTTCCCTTCGCCGTAGCCTAACGAGTTGATGTGATCGTTGGCGAAAAATTCGAGGTTGTAGGTGGTGCTGGCATGACTATTCAACGAGCCGGTGATTGCAATCATGCCCCCGCTCACGGTGGCCGAGGCGATGACGGGAAAATTTTGCAGGTTGTTCGGACCGCTGTCGGTATCGCCCGGATCGTTAGGCGTAACTTCGTCCCCACTCAGGTCGATCCCGAGATGGGAGATCGTCGTCGGGTCCATGCCGTTGTCGTAAATCGAATTGTGCCGAATGGCGACGTGGGCGGTGTCCTTTACCGTCACGCCCGCAAAGGTGTGGTTCGCGATCACGTTGCCGGCGCCAGCCGCGACCCCGCCGACTGTGGCGACAGCGTCGTTTTCCACGCTCAGTCCCTGATAACTGGGGAGCGGAGAAACCCCATCCGCCGCCGTCCCAAAGTAATTCCCCTGGATGGTCAGCGTGCCGCCATAGACGCGGATGCCAAGCCCGTCGCACGAAATCACGTTGCCCGCTCCCGCCGCGGTGCCGCCGATCGTGGCCGTCCCGCTGATCGTGATGCCAATGCCGCCACCGCCGCCCAGCTTGGTCGTGCCCGTGATGTTGGTGCCGATGAAGTTGCCCTGCACGGTCAAACCGATGGCGTTGCTCACGATGCCAGCGATGCGATTGTCGTAGATCACATTGCGCGCTCCGCTGACGGTCCCGCCGACGAGGAGCGTGCTGGAACCTGGAACGGCGTCCTGAAAATTGATCCCGCTGACTCCGTTAGGCAGGGCGGCGGTGCCGGCGGCGTTGAGGCCGATGAGGTTCCCCTGGATCATGAGATCGCCGGGGCGGTTCGCGATGTAAATGCCGTCGTTGCTGATGCCGCCGAGGCTGCTGTTCCCGGAAATGACATTGCCCGCGCCACGCCCGGGATTGGAGGTGATGCCGCCGATCGTTAGGTCAGCGCCGTCGAAGCCGACGACGTCGATCCCGCGAAAATTGCCGAGCGCCGCGGTCCCGGCCGCGTTGGTTCCGATGTAATTGCCTTGAATGCGCGTCCCGCCCTGCGTCGTCCGCACTTGAATACCCGTCCGCCCGCTGGCGGAGCTGTCTGTCGCATCACTCGCGAAGAGATTGCGATCCGCCGGGGTCACGCCTCCGACGAGATTATCCATGCCGGAATCAACCGAGACGCCGAAGCTGTTCGGAAGAGCGGCGTCGCCGGTCACGTTGCTGCCGAGGAAATTCCCGGCCACGACATTTTCGTCGGAAGCTATCCGGATGGCGCCACTGCCGGCAAAGGCGGCCGGACTGATCCCGAATCCATGAATGACCAAACCGCGCACCGTGCTTTTCCCGCCGTCGAGATCGAAGGCAATGACGGCGCCCGTCAGACTTTCGCCAGCCAGTTCGACGTGCAGGACGGCGTTGTTCCCGACGGCCGAAGTGTTGGCGCTCGCCCCCGTCTGTGTATAGCCGTCGATCACGACAGGATCAGTAATTGCCGGCAACGGCGACACGGGCGCGATTGTGTGCACCCCCGCCCCGGGAATCGCGAAAGCGATAATGTCGGGCGTGTCGGCGTCGATGTTGGCGTGCGCGTTCGCGTCCGTGATCGCCATGCGGAGCGAGCCCGCGCCGCTGTCGTCGGTGTTGATGACGGTGAAAGTGTCAGCCGCGGCGGAGCCGACGAAACAAAGGACGCCAAAGGCGAAGAGATGATGTTTTTTCATATGGTGGAATGGAATTACTGGCCAAAGACGTCGCATCGGATTTGGCGCGAGGTTGCGGTAGGAATCGGAGTTAATCTTACAAAGGACATTGCGCGGCCTCCTATGGCGGCAAGGCCGTGCCAGACGTGGATTTGACGAGCGCGATATCGCCGCTGTTGAGAGCACCGTCGACCGTTACATCCGAGCGGAAGTTAGTGAAGTCGACGATCTGGCCGGAGCGCGATTTGGTCTGGGCGATGTCGCCGGAGTTGACGGCACCGTCGCCAGTCGTATCGCCGAGGAGCACGCCCATCGAAAGGAAGACGTTTCCGTAGGTCGAGCCCACGCTCACGCCGGTCAGTGTAATCCCGAGGGTTTGCGCATTGGCTACTGCGGACAGAGTCAAGGTAAGCACCGCCCCGTTTAGGCTGGCCGTCGCCGTGGCCAGCCCATCGCTACTCGTGATCGAAAGACCGCCGACGGTCGCCGGACCGGCGAAGGTAATGACCACCTGATGGTTCCCGCCCGCGCCGCCGGACCGGCATTCCACGCCCGCGTTGCCGCTCGCCGGCAGGTCGAGATCGAAACTTCCCGCGTTGCCGTGCACTTTGCCCGAGCCGGCACTCAGGATTTGCGGCGCGGGTGGCGCGACGCCGTTGAACTCGAACGCGCCCACGTCGCTCACCGCGGTACGGGAGTAGTTGCGTTGATCGAGCAATGGCGCCCGCGCGTCGTCGCCGGCATCGATGGCCGGGCTGCCCGCCAGTAACGCGATCGTGAAGGTGCGCCCGCCATTGTCGCCCAGGGCTCCCAGCTTGGGATCGATCACTCCGACCTGATCGCCGTTGACGCCATTGGTAAAGCCAGAGCTCCCGTTATTATTCCCGATCAGGTTGTGCCCATCTGAAATGAATACGCCATCGACGTCGCGAGCGATCGGCGCGGTGTTGAGAGCGATGATGGTGTTACCCGAATGCACCGTCCCTCCATTCAGATTCCAGACTCCACCTCCGAAATCGGCTGTATTGCCCGTGATAGTGGCGTTAGTCAGAGTCACTCTCCCGACGTTGGTGATGATGGCCCCGCCACTGTCGCTGTTGCCACCGGGGCCGACGGCCGTGTTGCCCGAAAGACTGCTGTTAATGACATTGAGCGTCCCACCACTGTTGTAGATTCCTCCGCCACTGCCCGCTCCGATACTGCTGCTGACGGAGTTTCCGGAGATGGTGCAACTCTTGATCGTCAAGCCCGAGCTATTGAAGATAGCGCCGCCGTTGCCGCCCGTGTTGGCCGTGTTGCCCGAAACGGTGGCGTTGAGCAGAGTTAACGTGCCGGCGTTGTTGATTCCGCCGCCTGATCCCCCGGGCAGGTTGCCATTGGCAATTGTCAGATCGTTCAGATTCACGACTACACCGGAGTTGACGGTAAAGACGCGGTAGTTACCGCCCGTGTTGCGCCGGACAGTGAGCAGATTGGTGCCGGGTCCTTGCACCGTGATATTGGCGGCCAGGCTCGGCAGCGCCGCCGTCAGTTGAATGACGCCGGTCAGACCGGGCACGAAATTGACCAGAACGAGAGTCTCGTCCGTGCGCGTGTTGGCGGTTGTGATCGCCTCGCGCAGAGTGCAATCGGCAGTATCGCAGACGCCGTCGTTGTGATCATCGCTCGTGGTCACGGTAAAGGTGGGAAGGAAGCCGCCGAACTCAAAGGCGCCCACGTCGCTCGTCCCGGCGCGGATGTAGCCGCGCTGATCGCGCAAGGGGGACCGTGCGTCGTCGCCAGCATCGATGGCCGGACTGCCCGCCAGCAACGCGATCGTGGAGGTGCGCCCGCCATTGTCGCTCAGGGCACCCAGCTTGGGATCGGCCACTCCAACCTGATCGCCGTTGACGCCGTTGGTAAAGCCAGTGCCCCCGCTGTTGTTGCCGATCAGGTTGTGCCCGTCGGAAATGAACGTGCCATCGATATCGGGACCGCTGGGGGAGTTGTTCAAGGCGATGAGCGTATTTGCCACCCGGACGGTGCCCCCGTTCAGGTTCCACACTCCCCCGCCGAAGTCGGCGGTATTGCCCGAGATGGTCGCGTTGGTCAGAGTCACAACACCGACGTTTGTGATAATACCCCCGCCGCTGTCGCTGTTGCCGCCTGGGCCGACAGCAGTGTTCCCGGAGACGGTGCTGTTAATGACAGCGAGCGTGCCGCCAAAATTGTAAACCCCCCCGCCGCTGCCCGCCCCGGCGATGCTGCTGACGGAGTTTCCGGAGATGGTGCAGTTATTGATCGTCAGGACCGAGCTGCTGTAGATACCACCGCCGTTGCCTCCGCCATTGGCCGTGTTGCCCGCAACGGTGGCATTGAGCAGGGTTAAGTTGCCGGCATTAAAGATTCCCCCGCCAAATCCTCCAGGCAGGTTGCCGTTGGCAATCGTCAAATCGTTCAGGTTCACGTTCACACCCGAGTTGACGTTGAAGATGCGGTAATTACCGCCCGTGTTCCGTCGGACAGTGAGCAGATTGGCGCCGGGACCTTGTATTGTGATATTGGCGGCCAGGCTTGGCAGCGCCGCCGTCAGTTGAATGACGCCCGTCAGTCCGGACACGAAATTAACCTGGACGAGGGTCTCCCCGACGTGCGCGTTGGCCGCCGTGATCGCTTCGCGCAGAGTGCAATCGGTGACATTGCAGACACCGTCGTTATGATCGTCGATCGTATTCACGGGAAAAAGGGTCGGGGGCGGCGGCGGGCCGGAGTATCTTAAAACCAAAGTCTGTGCGGTGCCGCCGGTAGAATAGTGGTGGCCGACAGCCCAACACTCCGATGCGGAAACGCAAGTTACACCGCCGCCAAGGAAGTTGAACTGGTCGCTGGTGTTGGGCGAAGAGACAATCGACCACGCCGCTCCATTCCAATGTTCGATGAGCGTCTGGGAGGAGCCGCTACCGACGGCCCAGCAATCGACAGCGGAAGGGCAGCTCACGCCAGAGAGCAATGACGGGCCGTTGTTGGCCGACGAAACAATGGACCAGGCCGATCCGTTCCAATGCTCAATCAGGGTCTGGGTGGGGCCGTTGCCGACGGTCCAGCAATCGGAGGTCGAAGCGCACGTCACGCCATAGAGCAAGTTAGTCTCCGTGGCGCTGGTGTTGGGCGAAGAGACAATGGACCACGTGCTACCGTTCCAATGTTCAATCAGTGTCTGGTAGACATTATTGAAGGTGTAATAGTGGCCGGTGGCCCAGCAATCGGAACTCGATACGCACGTCACGGCATGAAGCTCATGGCTCATAGCGCTGTTGTTGGGCGAGGAGACGACAGACCAGGTCGAGCCGTTCCAATGCTCGATCAGTGTCTGACCATTGCTGCTGCCAATGCTATAAAAACCGACGGCCCAACAATCGGAGGTGGAAACACAGGCGACAGCGAATAAGCCTTGTTGGTCCCCGGGATTGGGGGAGGCAAAGATGGTCCAGACGCTTCCGTTCCATCGCTCAGCGAGCGTCGAATAAGCACCCGGGCTGCTGTAGGAGATACCGACTGCCCAGCAATACGCCGGATCAGGGCAAGCCAAGCCATAGAGGGGGTTGAACGTGGCGCTGCTGTTGGGCGACGCGACGATGGAAAGGGCGAGTCCGTTCCAATGCTCGGTTAGCGTCAGGGCACCATTTTGCTGGCCGACGGCCCAGCAATCGGAAGCGGAAGTGCATCTCACGGCAGAAAGGGCGGAGGAGCCGTTGCTAGGCGAGGAGACGATGGACCAGGTCGAAGCGAGCGGTCTGTTGGGTGCGAATCGATTGCTCGCGCCAGCGTCCTGGTCCAGGACCGGCGGGATCGCGGCCAGACCCATCCAACCAAAAGATGCACTCAGAGAAAAAAGCGCGACCGCGCCAAGGACACGGAGATTAGCAATGGCGCGCCGCGCGGTAGAATTTATTTTCATGTAAGGCCGCCGGTGAGATCGAGGACGATTGCCGTCCCTGGCGTGTTGGCGCTGGCCCCCGTCTGCGTGTAGCCGTCGATCACGACCGGCTCGGTGATCGTGGGCAGCGGCGAACCCGGCGCGATCTTGTGCACTCCCGAGCTGAGAATGTTGAAGGCAATGATCTCTGGCGTGTTCGTGCCGATCTTCGCGTTCCCATTGGCATCCGTGATCGTCATGCGGAGAGCGCCCGCGCCGCTGTCGTTGATATTGACGATGGCAAAAGTGTCGGTCGCGGCAGGCTTGACAAAACAAGGCGCGATCAAGGCGAGGAGATATTTCTGTTTCATGACCGAAAGCCGCTCAATGAATAGCCTTGGGGCAGGATATCGATCCGCGTGGACCGCTGTCTGCAAAACTAAAGTCACAATTTGGAGCGGTCTTTTTTGCGGTTCCCCCGAGGGAGAATATTGACTTTAACCTCTTCATTCCGTTACACGGGAGAACGCATGTCGCGCCATCGACCCACCCCACTGAATCGCCGTGCTGAAAAAGCGCTCATCGCGCTGCAGGCAGCGCTGAATGCGGACGCGGCGATCAAGGCGACTTTCCGTCTGCTCAAGAACGCCGTCCGCTGCGACTTTGTAAACGTCTGCCTGCGCAATGTGCGTGAGGACGAGCGTCACACTGCATATCGCCTGATTGATTCCCGCGGGCGGGAGTTCGAACCGGCTCTGCTCGATACTTTTTTCCGCGAACATCCCGGGATGCCGGTGCTGATGGCAAATCCCGGCATCCGCTTCATCAACACCCGGGAAATTCTGCCGCCCGATCATGTTCTGCGGAAGTCGCGCTTCTATCGCGAGATGATGCAAGTCATCGGCTTTCGCCACGCTGTCGCGATGTTTTTCTGGAACGACCCACCGGTGGCGCCGGAAGCGATCTTCTCGATCCTGCGCAGCGAAAACCATACGGACTTTGACGACACGGAAGTGGCCATTTTCGATCGCCTTTATCCGCACATCGACGCGATGTTGCGGCGTGTACGGGCGATCGAGCAGGAACGCACCCTGCATCGCGAAATGCGCTCGCTGGCGCGCCAGAGTAACCGTTCTACCTGCGTTCTGGATTGGAACCTGAATGCCGCCGAGGCCAGTCGGGCGGCGCGTGAAAGTTGCGCGCGCTGGCGCCTGGGCGCCGCAAATCGTCACCTGAAAGCTTCGTCATTCCAACTCCCTCCGCTGGTGCGTGACACCTGCCTCCGTCTGAAAGACGAATGGCTCGCCTCGCTGCGCCGTCACCCGGTGCACGGCAAGGCTGCCACCAGTGTCCTGTTTCATCCGAAGGACCACGACCTGCGCGCGATCGTATCGTTACATTGTCCGGATGGGAGCCCAATCGGAAGACCAAGCTTTCTCGTTGAGTTCGTTAGGCACAAAAATTCGAAGAATACTTCTCACCCGGACCGCCGCGCACTGCTTGCTCAGTTGACCCCGCGGGAGCGCGAATTGGTCGGATGGATTTGCGAAGGCCGAAGCAACCAGGAGATCGCGGAGCTGACCGGGCGGGCAGTCGGCACGGTGAAGAACGCCTTGCACAAGCTCTTCCAAAAGTTGCACGTCCCGAGCAGAGGGATGCTGGTTGCGCTGGTCCGCGGGACTGTTGCACTTCCCTGATTCAAGAAAAAGCCATGGATTGGGTGGGAGTCGAACCAGCAACCAGCGACTTCAACGGCGCTAATTCATTGAGCCCGACAGGGGCCGACGGTTCTTTGACAATTACGGAAGTCTCACCTCAAGGACCACCGCATCACTGGTCTTCCGAGAGATGGACTTTCGTCCCGTGCCACCGATTGGCGCCCTGCCGCGGTGCGCCCTCGCGACTCCCGTAACGGCTCTGCCGGCCACTTCCACCTTGCGAATCCGCAGACTTTCTACTCCACCGTGATCTTAAACATCTCGGTCTGACCGGCTGGGTTGGAGCCGAAGCCGTAGATCGTGTTGCCATCCGGGGAGATGAGCGAGGCGACGCTGAGGATCCAACCGGGCGGCACTGTCACACCGCGCTTGCTCAGGAACACGTCAAGATTTGTGACGCCTTTTCCCTCCTGCCAGATAAATCCTCTTTCCGCTGGGAAGCCGTTGTGGAGCCGCATGATGAAGCCGACCACAATCTTTCCATCGTCGCTCACGTCCAGCGCCACAAATCTCGCGTCGCCGCCGCGCGCCCCGATCGACCTGACGCCGGTGGCAGCCTGCCAGATCCAAGCCGCGCGACTGAAGTTGAAACCTCCGCCGACGATTGTCTGGCCGTTTGCACTGACAGCCATCGCCTCGCCGTTGAACCCGCCACTCGAGGTAAGGATAAGCTCTTCCACGCCGTTGACCCACTTCGCGGCGGTCCGTTCACCGCTGAGCTGATCCTGCCATCCGACAATCACGCTCCCATCGGCGTTGACGGCATTCGCGCGGGAGTAGGTGGCAGCACCAAACAAGGCAGGAAGAGCGGTTGCGGGGCCGCCATTGATCAGATCCCATGTGCCCGCACCAGCTTTGCAGGTCTGCGGTAAATAAACCAAGCCAACGGCGAGCGAGCCGTCCTGATCCATTCCGTAGGATCCGCTGAGAAAGGTGTCGCAGGCAACACCACCGGCGACCGTGCCGAGATCCAGCCAATTCGTGCCGCCGAGCCACTTAGCCGCGTTGTATTTGCCATCCGAATTCACATGACATCCGACAACGGTTGTCCCGTCGCCCGAGATTGCGGGCAGACCGCTGCCGCAGCCGTCACCGATCACGGACGCGCCCGACGCCTCGGTATAGTAAAGGTTTGGTGCACCGAAAGTCCCGGTGCCTACGACAATTGAAGCGTCGTCCGACATCGAGGAGGGAACCATCTCGATCACGCCGGTCGCCGTGAAAGTGGTCTCGGAAAAGGCAGGGACGGTTCCCGCCAGGATGAGTGCTGCGAGCAGCGTGCGATGATCTATTTTCATAAGGCCTTCTTTTTAGTTAGTTTGACAGTGAGACTGCAACATTTTTAGCAGACGTTCCCGCAGCATTGGATGCTAGGGGAACGTCAAACACGCCCGAGCAAACAGACGCAAAAAGAGGGAGTGGGTTGGGTGGGACTCGAACCCACAACCAACGCCTTAAAAGGGCGCTGCTCTACCATTGAGCTACCAACCCGGCGCGAGCCTCAGTTTTTACGACGATTCGCACCCTCGCGCAACCGCGGGAGCAGGTCGCGCAAAGAGTTGTCCGGCCGTTGCAGCTGAAATACCTCCAAACCCGCGGCCCGCGCGGCCGCCCAATCCCGCTCCGGGTCGTCGCCCGCGTGCAGCACTTCGTTAGGCGTGAATCCGGTAATTTCGAGTGCGCGCTGGTAAATCAGCGGATCCGGTTTGTCGGCGCCGAGTTCGCTGGAGAGAAAAACGTGCCGGAAATATTTCGAAATCTCCAGGTGCTCGATAATCCTCCGCAGCCGGCCGTCGAAATTTGAAACGACCGCGAGCTCGAAACGCGGCGCGAGATTTTCGAGCACTTCCCGCGCTTCGGGATACAGATCCCAGACAGCCGCCTCGGCGAAATGCCCGTAGGCCGCCTCGAAAAAAGTGTCGCGATCGAGCGGATCGATCCCGGGCGCGACGCGCTCGAGGAGCCGCTCGACCAGGTCGCGCCACCAGCCTTTGTCGTCGTCCTCTCGCGGCTGCCCGGTCGCCGGGCGCATTGGCATTTCCTTCCAGACCCTGGCAAATCCGAGATCGAGCACCGCGGGATCGAGCGAGAGCCCCTGCCGCTGCGCCACCAGGGCGTAATGAGAGCCCACGCTTTTCGTTAGGCGAATCAGGGTGCCGGCAGCATCAAGAAAAATTGCTTTGATCATGTTGCTCTTTTTTCACTTTCGAGATTGCCGCCCGGGCGTAACAGTTAGTTCCGCGCCCGCTCGCGGATGTCATGAGCGCTACTCCTTCACCCTGCAACGATCCGAAGTGGGATCAATCGCTCGGTGAAGAACTGGCCAACAGCATCAGTCATGGCTTTGGCCTGCTCGGAGGCGTGATCGGCGCGCCGATGCTCATGTTCGCCGCCTGGCGTGGTGGCGATCGCTTCTTTTTTGTCGGCACAGCCGTTTTCGCGGCGGCCATGCTGTTGGTCTATCTCGGCTCGACCCTTTATCACGCCTGGCCCCGCGGCGCGATCAAGTCGGTCTTCCAGGTGATCGATCACTCGTCGATTTATCTCCTCATCGCGGGCACCTACACGCCATTCACTCTCGGTCCGCTGCGGGGGGCGTGGGGTTGGGCGATTCTTGTCCTCGTTTGGGGGCTGGCGATTTTCGGCGTGATCTTGAAGAGCGTTCATGGCACGCAGCAACGTCAGAAACTTTCCATGGCGCTTTACCTCGGGATGGGCTGGCTCATCGTGGGAGCGTTCCACCCCTTGCTCCAGAATGTCCCGCTCTCCAGTCTGGCCTGGCTGGTGGCCGGCGGCCTTGCTTACACCGGCGGAATTTATTTCTTCGTCAGCAAGCGCAGCCGTTATACTCACTTCGTCTGGCATTTATTTGTCCTCCTCGGGACGGCTTGCCATTACATCGCAGTTTTTGCCTGCGCATCCGCATGATCACTTCACCTAACGAAACGCTGCCGGTCGAGCATAACGACCCGATCAACGCCCGCATCCTGGCCATTTCCGAGGACAAGATCGCTGGGTTTGTGCGCGAACCATTTGCTGAAATCGCGGAGCGCGCCGGGCTCCCGGTCGAGACCGTGCTCGAGCGAATCCAGGCCATGCTGCGCGCCGGAACGGTCCGGCGGGTGCGCCAGACTTTGCTCGCCACCAACCTGGCCGATGGCGCGCTCGTCGCCTGGAAAGTGCCGTCGGAAAAAATCGACGCTGCTTTCGATTACATGTCGCAACGGGATCCGTTTTCCGGGCACGTCGTGCTCCGCTCGACCGATGCGGTCACGCCGGGTTCGGAATACAAACTCTGGACGACGCTCAAAGTGCCGCACGGTTTTTCCCTGCAACGCCACGGCGAAATTCTGACCCGGATGGTCGGCGCGGAACACTTTCGCCTCATGCCGGCAAAGGGAATCTTCACGTTAGGCGTGGGACACGTCCGCCGGAAAAATGTTGAACCGGGCGCGAGAGCCGGGCAACCGGCGACGATGATTTTCGTGCAGCCGGCGAAGTTGAGCGAAAGGGAATGGACGGTCCTGACTGCCTTGAAGCGCGAATTCACGCCGGAAGAAATTCAGCAATCCCCGTGGGTCGCGCGGGCGGAGGAAGCTGGCGTTTCGTTAGGGGAATTTTTCGACGTCGCCGAGGATCTGACGAAACGAAAGATCATCGGGCGTTTCTCGACTTTCCTCGAGCACGTCAAACCATCAGCCGGTGGCGTTCGCGTGACGCGGTTTAACGCGTTGTTTCACTGGGCCGTGCCGGCGGGGCGCGAAATGGAAGCGGGCGGCGAAGTCGGGCGTCACGAGATTCTGACGCACTGTTATTGGCGCGAGGCCGGGCCGGAATTTCGAAACGTCAACATCATGGCCGTCGCGCACGGGACGGATAAATCACGTCTCCTCGAGCACAAGGCGGCGATCGATCGCCATCTCGCGGAATACGGAATGCCGGTTTCCTACACGAATGTTTTCTGGGGCGGCCGAAGCGAGATTAAACCGTCCGAGATTTCGCCGCAGATCTATCGCAAGTGGCTGGCGGAAGTTGGCGCGGAAGCCTGAGCGCGTGTTCGATCCAACTCGCCGAGCAGGGCCACGGCAAACGCCGGGCGGTTAATCGGACGACCGAGGACCATGGCGAGCGAGGCGGCCCGATCACGTAACTCGCCCGGAAATTCTTCCGCCGCCTGGTTCACGTTCACTCCGATCCCGGCAACCGCCGTCCACTCGGAACCGTGACCGACTCTCGTTTCGACCAGCACGCCGGCCACTTTTTTTCCGCTAACGTAAACGTCGTTAGGCAACTTGATCGTCGGCTCGAGCCCGGTCTCGCTCCGAATCGCGGCTGCCGCCGCCTCCGCCGCCCAGTTCGTTAGGCGAGCCGATTCCACGATCGGGATTTGCGGCCGCAGGAGAATCGAAAACCAGAGCCCGCGATGCGAGGCCGACTCCCAGCGATGCCCGCGCTGGCCGCGCCCGGCGGTCTGGTGTTCGGCGAAAACGACGAAACCTTCCGGCAGTTCGGGCGTGAGCATTTGCAGAAGGAAATCATTCGTCGAACGGGTCGACTCCAGGACAACGATGCGCCGTCCAATGACACTTTCGCCTAACGACTCGCTGAGCTCGGCCGCAATCAGCCGGTCAGGCGGCGACATGGGTCAGCTCGAGTGAGAAATCGATCGCGGGCGCGGAATGGGTGAGGGCCCCGATCGAGACATAGTCCACGCCCGTCGCGGCGATCTGCCTAACGTTGCGCAAATTAATCCCGCCGCTCGCTTCAAATTTCACTTTCCCCTTCCCGATCGCGACCGCCTCGCGCATCTGGGTGCCGCGCATGTTGTCGAGAAGGATGACTTCGATGCCCGGGACATCGAGCAAAGCGCGCACTTGATCGAGGTTATCGGCTTCCACTTCGATCCGCAGTCCGGGATGTTCCTTGCGAACGCGCTCGATCGCGCTGCTCAAGCGAGCCAGTCCGTCGCGCGCGAGGAGGTGGTTGTCCTTCACCAGGACCATGTCGAAGAGCCCAAAACGGTGGTTCGATCCGCCACCGGCCGCGACCGCCGCCTTCTCAAACTTCCGCAACCCGGGAGTCGTCTTGCGCGTATCGAGAATCTTCGCGCCATTCGCGCCGGCGGCCTCGACGAATTGCCGGGTCAGGGTCGCGATCCCACTCAAGTGCTGAAGAAAATTGAGCGCGACCCGTTCGGCGGTGAGGATGGAACGAGCCCGGCCGCGTACTTCCAGGACGGCCATTCCGCCGGCGACCGTGGCGCCGTCTTTCTGCACGATCTCGACCCGCACCTCCGGATCGACCCGGCGAAAGACCTCCGCTGCGACTTCCGTGCCGGCGACGATCGCCCGCTCCTTGGCGATGGCGCGGGCAGAAGCCTTCTCGTTTTCGCCGACAAAATACTGGCTTGTGATATCGCCGGTCCCGACGTCCTCGCGCAGGGCGAGATCGATCAATTGGAGATCATCGGCGGCCAAAGGCATCCTCCAACAATGCGGGAAGAATCCCGGTCAACAAGGCCCGCTGGTACAAAAAAGATCCGGGCAGGGCACGCGAGGAGAAACCCTTCGAATGCGAGAGCGTGCCACCGCCCGAATCGCCTTAACCAGAGCATATAGACAGTGGTTGCGGGGGGTCGTTCAAAAGATTTTCGCCCTTCGCGACAGCGGACCTGGTGACGCAAGCTTTCGGCTGGCGGCACGTTTGGTACGCAAGCTGGAAGCTTGCGCTACCCTAGAGAAGCAGTTCGCCCTGCGTCTGGGTCCCGGCGCGCGCGGCTTCGTCGCGCACGTCCTGGAGGAGCGATTTGAACTCGCATTCCTCCAGCGCCTGGATGAGGCGCGGGTAATCAGGAGTGATCCGCAGCTCATCGATGGGCACCGGCAACGGCAGGTGGCAATCGAGCTCGACCATCTTCCGGTTCTGCAAGATCTGCTCCCGCGCCGTTTCGATCTTGTCGCGCGTCTTGGGCAGCTTCACCTTATCGAGGCCGGCGAGGAGCGCATCGAGGCTGCCAAATTCCCGGAGCAGTTTGGCTGCCGGTTTTCGCCCAATTCCGATCCCACGGATGTTGTCGACCGCATCGCCGGCGATCGCGAGCACGTCGCCGATCATGGGGGGCGGCACCTCCCATTTCGCGGTTACCTCTTCCTCGCCGAGAAGGGCAAAAGCATCCTTCGGCGAGGCCAGGTCCGCCTTGGCGGTGCTGTATATTTTCACCTTCGAATTCACCAGTTGATAGAGATCCTTGTCGTTCGTCGCGAGGATCGATTCGATTCCCCGCTCGGCCGCTTTCACGGCGTAACAGCCCATCAGATCATCCGCCTCCGTGTCGGGAAGAGAGAGATTCTTGAACCCGAGGGCTGGCATCAGTTTCTGGATGTAATCGATCTGCGGCACCATCGGCGACGGCATCTCCTTGCGCGTCACTTTGTATTCCGGCTGCAACTCGGTGCGGCGTTGCGGCAGGCCCATGTCCCAAACGACCGCGGCGAGGTCGGGCTGAAGATGCTTCAGCATGAGCCGGAGCGATTTCGTGAAACCGAAAATCGCGTTAGTCGGTTCGCCGCGGGAATTCGAGAGATGGAGGATCGCGAAATAAGAGCGGTAAACGTAGTAATGTCCGTCGACTAAAAGGAGTCTCATAAATATGGGAACAGGATTTACTGGATTGTCCGGACGGGAAGAGGAACGTGCAACCTCGCTCTCAATTTGAACTACCCGTGAATCCTGTAGAAAAAAATCAAGGCGATGCCTGGATCGTGCGCGTCCAAGGCAAGGAATACGGGCCGGTCGACCTCGATGAATTGCGCGAGTGGAAGCAGGAAGGCCGCCTGATCCGGGAAAACGAAATCCGTGAGCCGGAGAGCGAGCGCTGGATCAAGGCGGGCGAGCTCCCGGAAATTTTCTCGGATGAGCCGGAGGAAAACGAGTCCGATCCAAAGCCCCCGCCGCTGCCCGTGCAGCGTCTGAGTTTCGGTGAAATCTTCAGGCGCGGTTGGTGCATTTATCGGGCCGGGTTCGGACGCTTCCTTGTCCTCGCGTTGCTCGTCTCGTTCCCTTCGTTTGTCCTGCAGATCGCTGCGCCCTTCCTCGAAATGCCGAAGGACCATGGTTCGCTCGTGCCGGTCATTACCGCGGCGGCGATCGCGTTTGTCATGCTCGTCCTGCTCGTCATCGCCTGGCCGTTTTCGCTCGGGGCGACCCAACTGCTGGCGGCCGATCTTTACGCCGGGCAGGACCCGGCGCTGTCCGATCTTCTCAGCCGGGCCAAGCCGCTCTGGACGCGCATGTTCACGCTCGGCGTCATCGTTTACGCCAGCTACATTCTTTGGACGGCGCTCCCGCTCGTCGTCGCGTTCTCGATCGTCGCCGGCTCCACCACGGCCGCCCCGCTCCTGCTCACCCTCGCCCTGTTGATTTTTACCGCCTACATGGTGGCGCGGCTTTTTATTAATTTCCTCTTCTGGCAACAGGCCGGCGCGCTCGGTGAGCGGCCGTCGGCGATCGAGGCCTTGCAGGAAAGCAAAGACCTGGCGCGGAGCGGAGCTGATCTCCCCCGCACTCAGCGGCCTCTCTATCGCGGCGCGATGATCGCCTCGCTCTGGCTGCTGGCCATCATTATATTGAACGTCACGGTCAATGTGCCCGTCGTTGTCTTCAAGATGCGCGGCGTCAGTAGCATCGAGCAGGCCGCCGCCATGATGCAGGCAATGGCGACCACCAATTCCTTCGACCTGCTTTCCGGCCTAACGACGCTTCTCAGTTCCCTCATCCACGTCCTCCTCGCTCCTTGGTTGGCGGCCGTCTTCCTGGTCCTTTATCTCGACACCAAAGCGGGTCAACCGCCCCGGCCACGTTAGCCTAACGACTCAGGAGAGGCTCAGGTAAGGCGCGAGGCCGTGCAGACCGCCTTCCCGCCCAAAACCGCTCTCGCGATAGCCGCCGAAGGGACTGGTGGGATCGAATTTGTTGTAGGTGTTCGCCCAGACAACGCCCGCTCGCAGTTTGCTCACGATCTTGAAGATCTTGCTTCCTTTGTCGGTCCAGACGCCGGCGCTCAGGCCGTAAGGGGTGTTGTTGGCGCGCTCGATCGCCTCCTCGGGCGTGCGGAAAGTCATGACGCTCAAAACCGGACCGAAGATTTCTTCCTGCGCGATGCGATGCGAGGCCGTCACACCGGTGAAAAAACTCGGCGGATACCAAAAGCCCTTTTCCGGCAAACGCAGCCGCGGCTGGACCAGCTCGGCGCCTTGTTGCAGGCCGCTGTCGACCAGCTCGCAGATCTTGTCGAGCTGCATCCGGGAATTGATCGCCCCGATGTCGGTGTTTTTGTCGAGCGGATTACCGACTCGGAGCGAAGAGATCCGGTCCTTCAACTTCCGGATAACCGCGGGGAAAACGCCTTCCTGCACGAGCAGCCGCGAGCCCGCGCAGCAGACGTGCCCCTGGTTAAAAAAGATACCGGAGATGATGCCCTCGACCGCCTGGTCGATGGCGGCGTCCTCGAAAATGATGTTCGCGGCCTTTCCGCCGAGCTCGAGGGTGAGTTTCTTTTTCGTCCCGGCAATGGCGCGGGTCAGCATCTTGCCGACTGCGGTGGAACCGGTAAAAGCGATCTTGTTCACGTCATCATGCTCGACCAATGCCTGGCCGGTTTTCCCGGCGCCGGTGACGATGTTGACGACGCCATCGGGCAATTCCGCCTGCTGAAAAATCTCGGCCAGATGGAGCGCGGTAATGCTGGTCGTCTCGGCCGGCTTGAGGACGCAGGTGTTACCGGCGGCGAGCGCTGGGGCGAGCTTCCAGGCGGCCATGAGGAGCGGAAAATTCCAGGGGATGATCTGTCCGGCTACGCCTAACGACTGCGGAGTGCGCCCGGGGAAAGCGTATTGGAGTTTATCCGCCCAGCCGGCGTAGTAGAAGAAGTGGGCGGCGACCAGCGGCAGGTCGATGTCGCGGCTTTCCTTGATTGTTTTCCCGCCGTCCATCGATTCGAGGATCGCGAGTTCCCTCGTTTTCTCCTGAACGAGCCGCGCGATTCGGTAGAGATATTTGCCCCGCTCCCGGCCCGGCATCCGGCTCCAGACTTTGTTGTGCGCGCGGCGCGCGGCCCGGACCGCGAGATCGACGTCATGGGCATCCGCCTCGGCGATTTCAGCCAGCTTCCCTTCTGTCGCCGGGTTGATGGAATCGAAATGAACGCCGGAATGCGGGGCGCGGAATTTGCCGTCGATGTAGAGCTGGTAACGCGGCTTGATCCTGACGTAATCGCTTTGCTCGGGAGCGGGGGCGTAGGGCCAGCGTTCGCCGAAATTGAGGTTGCGTTCGCTTGGCAAAAGTCCTCCTCCATTGGTTGCGACGACCTTGGACTCGCGCACCACCGCGGGTACTGCGACTTGGGACTTTTTGCGGGCCATTCGCTTGTTCTAGCTTGATCGGCCCGATGGCGCACTGAAAAAAAATTCTCGGGCGAAGCGGACGGCTGCGAAGAAGAAAGAACGGCATCATGCCAGCCCCATTTTACCGCGATGTTTACCCGGCAAAAATCAATCAAGCAGTAACGGAAAAAAAGCTTGACACTTTGGCGAAAAATTCCGCCTACTAAACCCCTATGAAATATCCAACCCTGCAGAAGGTCATGTTGACTTCCATGGCTCTGGTTGCCTCGCTCGCGCTTGCGCAGGCGGGAAAACCAGCCGTGTCGTCAGCGAAACAGCAACGAGGCTTCCATGCCGAGAAACCGTCGACGTCAGCTCGGAGTACCGGTCACTTGTTGCCGCTCGCCATTTACACGCTCGATGACGGAACCATGGAAGATTCCGTCGGATTCGGCAACGGGCTGCAAAACTTCCAGTCACTCTGGTTTAACCAGTTCGACGTCATTCCTGGGCAAACGTCCATTTCGACCGTGAGCGTCAATTGGGGAACTCCGAATTTCCCGCAAACGATCAACGGCACGCCGGTCACGGTCGCCGTCTGGGGCGATCCGAATGGCGATGGCGATCCAAGCGATGGCGTCCTGCTCGGATCAGTCGCTGGAACGATTCAACAAAATGGCACGGACACGTTCATCGATTACGTCTTTAGTCCGCCGGTCGATGTGAGCGCGTATAGCAGCTTCTTCGTTGGCGACATGACTCCGATGAACAACGGACCAGAGCTCTTCTTCCAAGGCATCGACGAGAACAGCACGCTTCATCGGCAGAGCTGGATCGCGGCCAACGGGGACGGCAGCAACGTGGACATCAACAACCTGGGCAATAATGATACCCGCGGCATCATCGATGACTTCGGTCTGCCGGGTAACTGGGGCATTCGTGCCGATACCGGCAACGCAACGCCGACGCCGACTCCTTCGTCAACGCCGACGCCCACTCCGCCCCCCGGTGTCCTCTGGTATAACGGTGACTTCAACGACGTGAACGGCTTGGCCAACGAGCGCGACACCAGCCTCGGCTCGGGTCAGTACGCCAGCGTTTATGATGACTTCAACGTCACCGATTCTATGGGATGGGATGTGACTGCCGTCTTCTCAGACAACCTGTCGAGCACCAATGTGACCGGCGCGACCTGGGAAATCCGTCAGGGCGTCTCAGAGGGCAACGGTGGCACTATCGTTGCCACCGGCATGACTGTCACTCCGACCGTCACACTAACCGGTCGCAGCGGATTCGGTTTCACCGAATACATGGTTGCTGTTGAAGGCCTGAGTGTTCACCTTGCTCCGGGAACCTACTTCCTCAATGTGACACCAACCGGCGACCTCACTGGTCGTTCGTTTGATTCGACCACCAGTGGCGCAAATTGCGTCGGAACGCCTTGCGGGAACAACCAAAATGCGTTCTTCGACAGCAACTTCTTCGGTGCCAACTTTACCTCGACCGCGAACGAGGGCCAGCCCTACGACTTCTCGATGGGTGTCAATGGCTCGGTTACCGGGACCACCGGCGGAATTACGCTCACCGCGGCTGTCGGCCCGAGCAAACACCGCGTGAAACTGAACTGGGCTCCCGCGGATGGCGGTACAATTGACATCCTGCGTGACGGTGTGGTGATTCGGACGGTAACCAATGACGGCACCGCTCAGGATCGCCTCGGCTCCGGTGGTCGGCAGGAGTTTGTTTACCAAGTCTGCGCCGGCAGCAACTGCTCGAACGAAGTGACGGTTCGCGTCCCCGGTCGACGCTAAGGGGTCAGGCAATCCAAGCCGGGAGATCGTCCGATCCGGTCTCCTGGCAGCCTGACGTTGAATTTAAGAACCAGTCAGCCTGTGCTGACTGGTTCTTTTTTTTGGGGGGAGCGCGCTTATCCCTCCAAACGTGAAAAGGGACCCTCCCCGGATTCCAAGCTTGCAACCTGCGCGCCGTTGCTTCCCACCTTGCGCACACGATAATTCGCCATGCTTTACGTCGTCGGCACCCCGATTGGTAACCTCGACGACATCACACACCGCGCGCTGGAAATTCTGCGGCAGGCCGACCTGGTGGCGGCCGAAGACACACGCCATTCCGGAAATTTGCTCCGCCACTTCGAAATCCGAAAACCACTCGTCAGTTATCAGGAGCATAACGAGGCGATGCGCACGGCCGAGCTGGTTGAGCGGCTCGCCGCGGGCGAAACGGTCGCGCTCATCAGCGACGCCGGCATGCCCGGCCTCTCCGATCCGGGCGCGCGCTTGATTCGTAAGTGCATCGAAATGGATCTGCCCTTTACGATCGTGCCCGGCGTGTCAGCGATCACGACCGCCCTCGTCGGCTCCGGCTTTGGCATGGAGAATTTTTGTTACCGTGGCTTCCTCCCCGTCAAAAGCGGCCAGCGCGAGCGCGAATTAAAGGCCGCCGCCGAGCGGACGGAAACCACGATCTTTTTCGAGTCTCCCTACCGCCTGAATAAGACCCTCGCCGCCTGCGCCGAGCTCATGCCGGACCGTCTGGTTTGCGTGGCGCGCGAGCTGACCAAGAAGTTCGAGGAATTCCGCCGCGGTACCGGCGCGGAGCTGCTCGCGCATTACGAAGCGCGCCCGGCCAAAGGCGAGATCACACTCCTCATTTCCGGGCTGGATCGCAGAGACATCACGCGTTAATCGCGGCTGTCCTTTTCTTTCCCGGCAGAAGGCGACAAGGCCGCCCAGGAAAAGCGATCCGTTAGGCAATGAGCGAGGCGCCAAAGACCCTCACCGGAAAGAAACTTTTTTGCGACCGCCTACAATGTTTTCCGGGAGACCCTGCGCCAATGGCTGGAGGACAAAGCGCCCCAGCTCGGGGCCGCTCTTTCTTATTACACGGTCTTTTCACTCGCGCCGCTCATTCTCGTCCTCCTCGCCATCCTGGGCCTCGTCTTCCGCAACGATCCGGCAGGAGCCCGGGAAAAGATGACCACTCAGCTCGGGTATTTCCTCGATCGGGGCGCGATCGATGTCATCCAGGGGATCGCGCAAAAAGCCTCGCAAAAGGACAAGAGCATCTGGGCCACAATTATCGGCGTGGCCCTCGCACTCTTCGGGGCGAGCGGCGTTTTTCGGTCAGCTGCAGGATGCGCTTAACACCATCTGGGGCGTGAAAGCTAAGCCCGGCAGCGGAATCTGGAGTTTCCTGCGTGATCGCTTTCTCTCCTTCGCCATGGTCGGCGGCATTTGTTTTCTTCTCCTCGTCTCGATGACGATGGAGAGTTTGCTCAAGGGCTTCAGCCATTACCTGCGGCCATGGTGCCGGGTGAAATCGTAATCGTCGTCGCGGTTTACCTCATCTTCGATCTCGCCATGGTCGTGCTGGTCCTGGCTGTCATTTTCAAGGTCCTGCCGGATGCGAAAATCCGCTGGCGCGAAGTCTGGATCGGCGCCCTCACCAGCGCCCTTCTGTTCGCGCTGCAATGGGCGCTCGGCCTCTACCTCGGCAGCGGCGCGGCCGCCTCTGCCTACGGGGCGGCGAGTTCGCTCATTACCCTGCTGCTTTGGATCTATTATTCGTCACAGATTTTGCTCTTTGGCGCGGACTTCACCCAAGTTCACGCCGACTATTTCGGCGCGCGCATCGTGCCTGACGGACACGCCGTGGCCGTCGAGCGGACCGAGTGGAGCGACCCGCCAGCCAGCAACCGTAGGCAGGCATTCTGCATTCGGCCCGGATTTGCGCTTGTCAAAAGGCCGGTGCTGTGTGACTTTCACCGACTTTTCCCAAGGCTATGGCTTACGCAATTATCAAAACAGGCGGGCGGCAGTATCGCGTCGCAGAAGGTGACACGATCGACGTGGATCTGCTCGAAGGCGACGCGGGCCAGAAGATGACTTTCGACAACGTTCTCATGCACGCGGATGGCGACAAACTCACCCACGGCAGGCCCTCGGTCGCAGGCGCGAGCGTGACCGGCGAAGTGGTCGAGCAACGCAAGGACAAGAAGGTGATCGCCTTCAAATATCGTCGCCGCAAAGGCTATCACCGCACCGTCGGTCATCGCCGTAAATTGACCCGGGTAAAAATCACCGGCATCAGCCTCGGCTCGAAATCGAAGAAGGCCGCGGCCGAAAAGGAAGCTGCCGAGTAGGCGTTTCTCTCAACTACTGACTCTCAACTCTCAACTTTCCAATGGCTCATAAAAAGGGACAAGGCAGCGTCAAGAACGGTCGCGATAGCGTCAGCAAGCGGCTCGGCGTGAAAAAATTCGGCAGCGAAAGCGTCGTCGCCGGCAACATCATCATCCGCCAGCGCGGAACGAAATTCCTCCCCGGAAAGAATGTCGGCCTCGGTCGAGACTACACGATTTTTGCCCTGGTTGATGGACAGGTGCGTTTCGATCGCGCCGGTCGCCGGGTCAATGTCGTCCCAGCTGAGACGGCCTCCGCGAGCTGATCCGCGGGCCTTGGGCCCGATTCGTTAGGCACGCCCCCTCCTGGAACGTCCGAAACGCGGCGCATTGCGCGTTGTGCCCCACCCGCTTTCGGCTATAACGATTGATATCCGCGATGAAATATATCACCTATCTCCTCTTCGGCGCCCCCGGCAGTGGCAAGGGCACCCAGGGTCGCTCGCTCGGCTCCATCCCGCGCTTCTTTCATTGCGCCTGCGGCGATGTCTTTCGCACGCTAGATACGCGCACCAAGGTCGGCCGCGCCTTTCTCGAATACTCGAGCAAGGGCGAACTGGTGCCAGATGAAATCACTGTCCAACTCTGGCAGGCGCGCATCGATGCCGCGGTCGACGCCCACGAATTTAAACCCGACATCGACGTTCTCGTCCTCGACGGAATTCCGCGCAATGTCGGCCAGGCCAGGATCATGGACGACGTGATCGACGTGAAGAAAGTCTTCCACCTTTCCTGTCCCGATCGCGATCAGCTTTTCGTCCGTCTCAAGAAGCGCGCTCTAAAAGACAACCGGCTCGATGACGCCAACGAGGAAGTAATCAAACGTCGTCTCGAAACCTACGAGAACGAATCGAAACCGGTGCTGGAACATTACAGCGATCGGGTGCAAATGGTCGACGCCATCCAACCGCCGGCCAAGGTGTTGCTGAAGATTCTCGAGACGGTGGCCAACGGCGATCATGAGCCAACAGCAGTTTGAGAGCTTTACCGCCTCCAGTCTTTACTGCGAGAAATGCCAGGCGGCCATGCCCGTCCGCGAACGGCTCCTGCTCGTTCTCCCTGATCGCGAGCTTTACGACTACCTCTGCACGAATTGCGGCTCATCGGTCGGCCAGCGCGAGGTCACCGCGGGCGATAAGTTAATGGCACAAGCCGCCGCCCCGAGACGCCGGCGCCGGGTCGCCGCGCCCCGTGGCTTAATGCCGTAAGGCGGCATGCGGATCGTTTTCATCGGCACGGGCGAAATCGGCCTGCCAAGCCTGCGCGCACTTCTGGCCGCGCCAGGGCACCAACTGGTCGGTGCGGTCACGCAGCCGGATAAACCTGTTGGACGCGAACAGCGGCTCACCGCCCCGGTTATCAAAACCGAGCTTGCCGGCACTTCGGTCCCGATTTTCCAGCCGGCCCGGATCCGGCAGGAGGATTCGGTGGCGCTCCTCCGAGCACTCGCGCCGGACCTGATCGTGGTGATGGCTTATGGCCAAATCCTGCCGAAGAGCGTGCTCGAGATTCCGCGCATCGCCTGCCTGAATCTCCACGCTTCACTCCTGCCGAAACATCGCGGCGCGGCGCCAATCCAAGCCGCCATCGCCGCGGGCGACACGGAAACCGGGATCACCGTCATCTACATGGACGAAGGCCTCGACACCGGCGACATGCTCCTGCAAAAAACGCTCCTCATTTCGCCTAACGAAACCGGCGGCTCGCTGCATGACCGTCTCGCTGCGCTCGCTCCGGAAGCATTGCAGAGCGCACTCACACTTCTGGCCGGCGGAAATGCCCCGCGCATTTCGCAGCCGGCCGCCGAAGCGACCTACGCGCCGAAATTGACGCGCGAAAATGGCAAGATCGACTGGTCCGAGCCGGCGGAAGCAATCCAGCGCAGGTTGCGCGCCTACGACCCGTGGCCGGGCGCTTTCACTCAGCTAACGGACGGCACCGGAAAAATCCGGAACCTGAAAATCTTTCGCGGTTCGGTCAGACAACAGGATGCCGGCCCGCCCGGAAATCTCTTCCGGCCTAACGACACCGAAATCCTGGTCGCGACCGGCCGGGGCGCCCTTCGCCTCGAGGAAGTGCAGCTCGAAGGAAAGCGCCGGATGAGCGCTGACGACTTTTTCCGAGGTTTTTCCTCCCCAAGATTGCATTTCTGACCGATCATCCCGCCGGAATGGAAAGCGCAAAGCCGGCTTATAGACGGATCGTTCTCAAATTAAGCGGCGAAGCGCTGCGCGAAACCGGGGCCCGCGACACGATCTCGCCGCACATCGTGAAAGAGATCGCGCGCCAGGTGAAAGAAGTTTACGACCTAGGAGTCGAGATTTCGATCGTGGTCGGCGGTGGCAACATTTGGCGCGGTCTCGCCGCCAGCCATCGCGGGATGGATCGCACAACGGCGGATTACATGGGCATGCTCGCGACCGTCATTAATGGCCTCGCTCTGCAGAGCGAACTCGAGCTCAGCGGCGTTCCGATTCGCGTCCAGACCGCGATCGAAATGCAAAACGTTGCCGAGCCATTTATTCTTCGCCGCGCCGTTCGTCATCTCGAACAGGGTCGCGTCGTCATCTTCGTCGCCGGCACTGGCAATCCCTATTTTTCCACCGACACGACGGCCGCTTTGCGCGCGAGCGAGATCGGGGCCGACATCATTTTGAAAGCAACCAAAGTCGACGGCATCTACGACCGCGACCCAAAGCTTCATCCCGAGGCGAAACGCTACGATCAAATCACCTTCAACGAAGCCCTAACGAAACGATTGCAGGTCATGGACTCGACCGCGTTCAGCCTCTGCATGGATAATAAAGTCCCGATCCTGGTTTTCGATATGCACCAGCCGACCAATGTGCGCGATGCCGTCCTCGGCAAAAAAATCGGCACCCTCGTGACCGATTAGCGATTGCGATTCGAGCTACCGCAGCTTTCTTTCAGCACCTTATGAGCGCCGACGAAATCATCCTCGAAGCCGAGATGGCGATGGAAAAAAGTGTGGACTACATGATCCACGAATTCGCCAGTGTGCGGACGGGAAAAGCCTCCCCCGCGCTGGTCGAGAACGTTGACGTCCAGGCCTACGGCTCGGCGATGAAGTTGAAGCAACTGGCGCTGATCACCACGCCGGAACCGCGCCTGCTTGTCGTGCAACCGTTCGACGCCTCGACCGTGCGCGACATCGAGAAGGCCTTGAAGGAATCCAAAATCGGGATCACTCCGCTGGTCGACGGCAAACTCATCCGGTTGCCAATTCCCGAACTCTCCGAAGAACGACGCAAGGATCTGGTTAAATCGCTCAAGCAAATGGCCGAAGAGGCGCGCGTCCGGGTGCGGGCCAATCGCCGGGCCGCGATGGACGACGCGAAGAAACTGGAGAAGGCCGGCGAAGTGACCGAAGACCAGTTGCGCGATACGGAGGCGGAAATTCAAAAGCTGACCGATCGCTTTGTGAAATCGATCGATGAACATCTCGAGCGCAAAGACGCCGAGGTGATGAAAGTCTAGTTCGCTCCGATCTGGGCAACGTGCGCCGCGACTTCCTCGCCGCTGACCGCTTTCATGCAGCGAAAGTCGAGCGGGCATTCGCGCAGGAAGCAGGGACTACATTCGACCTGGTGCCTAACGATTTTGTTTCCGCGTCCCATTGGACCGGTTAGGGCCGGCTCCGTCGAACCGAAGACTGCGACGACCGGCACACCGAGGAGCGTCGCCAGGTGCATAGTGCCGGTGTCGTTCGTCAACAGAAGCCGGCATTTTTGCAGCTCTTCGATCAACTGCTCGAGCGTAGTTTGGCCAATCAGATTGCGGCATTGGTCACCGAGGGCGGTCGCGATTTCAGAACCGACCGGAGCATCTTTCTCAGTCCCGAAGAGGATCCATTCGCCACCGGTTGCAGCGGCGACGGCCGCAAAACGTTCCGGGAGCCAACGCTTCGCTGGTCCGTATTCCGCGCCCGGGCAAAGTCCGATTTTTCCATTCGCACGGTCGGTTCGCGGAGGCGCCACCGCGATTTCTCCAGCCTCCGCGTCCACGCCTAACGAGCGGGCAATATCCAGGTAATCTTCCGTTTGGTGTTGCGGCGGACCTTTCCGTTCCGCCCGCCTAACGATCTGGTTGAGCAGCCAGCGGCGACGGTGCCCGGCATAACCGACGCGGCGCGGCACTCCGGCCAGCCAAAGCTCGAGCGCGACCCGGAACGAATTCGGAAAAACGATTCCAACATCAAAAGCCGCACGCTCCCGAATCAAGCGCGACGCCTGCCAGAGCGATTTCTTGCCTAACGAAATCACCTCGTCCACTTCCGGCACCAGCCGCCAAACCGCCGCGATCTTCTCCGGAGCGAGAATCGTCAGGTGGGCATCGGGCCGACCGCGCTTGATCGCCCGCACCGCCGGGACGCTCATGACGCTGTCGCCCAGCCAATTGCTTCCGCGGATGAGAATGCGAAACGGCTTCAGGTCCTCCGCCATTTCCGGAACGAACAGGCCGCGCTTGTATTTTTGGAGCAGCCAGTTCGGTCGCGGTGTCTTCCAGCGATTGTGGACCCAGAACCAATCTTCCGGGGCGCGCCGGATTTGTTCCGCGATCGCCTCGTTCGTCTGGGCGGTCAACTCCGGGACGCTGTCGTTAGGCGAACCGAAGGCCGGGCTGAAGGTCATTCGCCATTTTCCTCGTCCCGCCGTGTAGAGGGAGGCGACGATGAGCGCAGCCCCGGTTCGTTTGCAAAGAAGCGCGGGCAAGGGCGAAGTCGACGCCATCCGTCCGAAGAAGGGAGTCCAGAGGCCGTGATCGCCGGCGTGCTGATCGCTCAGGATCCCGATCATGCCGCCGCCACGCAGAAGCCGGATCGCTTCATGGAATCCTTCGCTCCGGTCAAAAAGCTCGACTCCAAAGCGAGCCCGCTGCTGCCTAACGAATCGGTCGAGATGGCGATTGCCGAGCTTCTGATAAACCGTGCTCAGGCGCCGGTAGGCAAAATGGTGCGGCAAAATCTGGGCAAACAGTTCCCAGTTCCCGAGATGGCTGAGAACGAGCACGACCGGACGGCCCGCCCGCAGGTGCCGATGGACCTCGTCCCCTCCCTCGGTCGCGACCAGCGCCGCCACCTTCTCCAGCGGCATGGCGTTGAGTTTCATCCCGCAGAGCAGGTTGGCGCTGAGTTGCTGAAAATGGCGGCGCACGATCCGGTTCTTTTCGGTCGCCGATTTCTCCGAACCGAATGCGATCTCGACATTCCGCCGCGCCAGGTGTCGATAGGCCGGGAGCAGAATCCAGGCGCAAAAGCCAAGGGCCCGCCCGATGGTGAAAACAAGACGAAGTGGGAGCGCGGTGATCAGGGCGAGAGCCGCGCGGTAGAGGAAGTAAACGCAAAAATCGACCATGCAAAGCGGCCGGCGAGGCCTGGGAACGAGTGCGGCTGCACCGTAATTTTGCCTGCGAGCCGCTGCAATCATTATAATGTGTCCCCGTGCAGCCGCGTTTCTTCCAAACCGTACGCTCAGATTTTGCGCGCCTCGTCGCCCGCAAATTCGCGCCGAAACGACTCCTTTTGGTGGGCAACGAGGCGAGTCAGTTTGTCGATGGGCATCGTAAAGACGAGGTCGAGAATACGGTCTGCACCGGGATCACCGAGCTCGAGGCGCTCCAGCAAAACGGCAGCGCGCCGCAATTCGATCTCGCGATCTGGTTTTACCCACCCGAGATCGAGGCACCTAATGACGGGCCGGTGTTGGAGCGGCTGACCGCTCTCGCCGATAATCTTATCCTCATCCCCGGGGCGGGAGCAGACGTGTCGAAGCGGAGGCCGGTGCTTGTCCTGCGCCTGGCGGATTTTGGCTTTTATCCGACCTACGATTGCGAAGTGGTTGAGATCGAAGCCGGCGCGATCTGGCTGAGCCGAAAAAAAGAACCCGCTTTGATGGGCACCGTTCTGCCCGCGGTCGAGGCCGCTTTCGCCCGGGTCAACGCGCAGATGCGCGGCCTGCACCGCACACTCCGCACCCGCATGTCGGAACTGGAAGCAGCCGATCGTCACATCGCCCGGCTCGAGGAAAAAGTGCTCAAGCTAAAGAAAGCGCAACGCGACCTGAAACAGCTCAAGGCAGAAAAACAGGCGCTCCGCAAATCCCCGGAACGCAAGGTCGGCCAGGTTCTGCTCGCTCCTTACCGGCTGCCGCAGAAGTTGCTCCGCGAGGTCCGCAAACGCTACGGGCGTCCCGTCCTCCCGAAAAATCCGGTACCCTCGCCTAACGAATATCAGGAGTGGCTCGACAAACGGCGACCCTCGGAGAAAGAGCTGGCCGCGGCCCGCGAGGCGGCGCGCAACTTCACCTATCGACCGCTCCTCAGCATCATCACCCCGGTCTTTAATACCCCGGCCCCCTGGCTGGAGGAAGCGGTGGACTCCGTCATCCATCAAGTCTACGAAAATTGGGAACTCATCCTGGTCGACGACGGCTCGACCCTGGCCGAAACCGTAGAACTGCTCAGCACCATCGGACTGCGAGATCCGCGGATCATTGTCGTTAGGCGGGAAAGCACCGGCGGCATCTCGGCGGCCTCAAATACCGGGCTGGAATTGGCCCGCGGCGAATGGATCGGCCTCCTCGATCACGACGATATTCTCGAACCCGACGCGCTCTTCGAGGTCGTCCAATACCTCCAGAGCCACCCCGAAACCGACCTCATCTTTTCCGATGAAGACAAGATCACCGAGGAAGGGCTGGCCGCGCCCCAATTCAAGCCCGATTGGTCGCCCGACTTCCTCCTTTCCTACAATTACCTCTGCCATTTCACGACCGCGCGACGCGAGATTGTCGAGCGCGCCGGGCGTTTTCGACCGGAGTTCGATGGCGCCCAGGATTACGATCTTTTCCTGCGCATCACCGAGTTGACGACTCGCATTCATCACCTGCCGCGCATCCTCTATCACTGGCGTCGCAGCGAGACTTCCACTTCCGACAACATTCGGCGCAAACCGCAGGCTCTCGAGGCGGGACGTCGGGCGGTGGAAAATCATCTCCGGCGACGCGGCGAGCGCGGTCACGTGACGGTCGATTGGCAGACCCATGCCTACTGGGTGAAACGCGAGCTGCGCGAGACGCGCCGCATTTCGATCATCATCGCGACCCGCGACCGGATCGATCTCCTGTCGCGTTGCATCGCGAGCATTACCGCGAAGACGAGCTATCCGAACTACGAGATCATCGTGGTCGACAACGAGAGCAAGTCTGAGGAAGCGAAGGAATATTTTCGCAATTTCGAGCATCGCCTGCTGCCATTCCACGGGCCTTTTAATTTCTCCGCGCTCAACAACCTCGCGGTCGAACAGACCAATGCGGCCTGGCTGCTTTTTTTGAACAACGACGTCGAGGTGATCGAAAGCGAGTGGCTTACCGTCATGGCCGAGCATGTGCAGCGGCCGGAAGTCGGCGCGGTCGGCGCGCGGCTCCTTTACCCTAACGACACGGTGCAGCACGCCGGCGTCGTCCTCGGTGTCGGCGGCATCGCGGAACATGCCTTCCGGCATTTTCCAGCCGATGCGCCAGGTGTTTCGCGTCAGCTCCAGGTGACCCGCAATTACAGCTCCGTGACCGGCGCCTGCATGCTGACGCGGCGGGAAGTTTTCGAGGAGGTGGGCGGGTTCGACGAGGAACGGCTTCCGGTCACCTTCAACGACGTCGATCTTTGCCTGAAAATGCGGCGCGCCGGCTACCTGATCGTTTACACGCCCTTCGCCAAGCTGTATCACCACGAATCGGCCTCCCGCCGGCGGAGCGTGGAAGCGCTCGAGACCGAAGTGATGCGGGAGCGGTGGCCGGAATACCTGGAGCGCGATCCCTACTACAATCCAAACCTTTCCCGGGAACGGGCTGATTTTTCGTTAGGCAAATAAACATGAACAAGAAACCAAACGACCGCTGGACCGGGCTCGACTCGCAAGTGCGCGGCGCGCTGGTCGAGCGCGATTACAGTGCGCGTTCTCTCGGACAGCGGATCGCCGAAATCGGAATCGAGGCCGGACAATTGGCCGTGGCTGATCGTTCCGACCCGGAACTGGCGCAGGCTTGGATTCCGGGAGTGGAGATTTTTGCACGCACCATTCATCCGCAGCGGCACCGCGGATTGTTCGGCGAATTTGTCCGGCGTGACGAGGGGCCTCTCGCGAAAATCGGTCTTTGGCCGCGACAGTGGGCGGCAGCCCGGATGTTCGCGCAAACCGCAAAGGGCTTTCATATTCATCCTCCGAGCGTTCCGGCGGAGACTTCGCCTAACGACTGGTTCCAGCGGCTTTTTGTTCAGGAACCGGATAACTTTTCTCTCCGTCGATATGAGGAAGAGCAATGGGACGTGATGTTTTTCGTCCAGGGCCGGGCCGAAATGATCCTGCGCGAGGCACGGGCCGGCCTTCCGGCGCGCACCATGCGGCTCTTCATCGACGGCGATGAGCACCGCGGGCCTAACAATGCCGGAGTCGTTATTCCGGCGGGCGTGGCACACGCCATCCGGGTCGAGGGCGCGGAAGATTTGATCATGGTTTACGGGACAAGCACCTCTTTCCGAGCGGAGTTCGAAGGCCGAATCGCGAGCGAAGTCGAGACGGCACAGTTGCCGGAATCGTGGACGAGGTTTCTCTCATGATCGCCAATGTGGGAGAGGCCTTTGCGCCCCAATCAGGGATGACGTCGCAGCAGATCGGGGCACAAAGGCCCCTCCCACATTGAGTCGCCGGTTCGATCCGGCGGATCCGGAGTGGATGGATCGGCCGCAACCGGTCTCGGCCGAGCTGATTTCGGATCTGCGCAATCTGCGCGCGCTCAATCGCTACTTCGGCAGCTACCGTTTGGTCCGTCATTTTCTCCGCCGCTGGATTCAATCTGGCAACCAGCTGCGCATTCTCGATCTCGCCACGGGCTCCGGGGATATTCCTCGCCTTGCGGTCGACTATGCACGCAATGTCGGTGCGGAAATAACGATCGACGCGGTTGATTTCCAGGCGTCCACAGTCGAGATCGCGACCCAACTGAGCCGCGACTATCCAGAAATTCGATACCACTGCGCGGACATCCATTCGTTTGGAGACGAGAATTCTTATGACGTCGTGCTTTTCTCTCTCGCGCTTCATCATTTTGGCGACGCGGAGGCCGTCACGTTGTTGCGCAGGTGCCGCATGCTTTCGCGCGAAAAAGTCCTGGTGGCCGATCTTTGCCGGGGGTGGTTCGCAAAGCGGGGAGTCGATCTGATTACCGCGACGATCTTTCGGGAAGCGATGACGCGGAATGACGCGCGCGTTTCGGTCGAGCGCGCCTTTTCATTCAAGGAACTTGATCAACTCGCTCGAAGCGCGGGCTGGGAAGATTTCGGGCATCGGTGCTTTCGTTTTGCCCGGCAGGCGATTTGGCTGGAGCGTGCCGCGTTCGACCGCGTTCCAAGATGAAGATCATTTCCACGGTTGCCGACTTGCGTGCCCAGCGCCGTCCAGCGCGCACGCGGCGCGTGCTCGTTCCGACGATGGGCGCTTTGCACGCCGGTCATCTCTCGCTCATTCGGCTGGCGCGAAAGAGCGCCGGCCCGAAGGGCGAAGTGGCGGTCAGCATTTTCGTTAATCCGCTCCAGTTCGAACCGGGCTCGGACTTTTCGCGTTATCCGCGCCCGGAATCGGCCGACGAAGAACTTTGTCGCGAGGAAGGCGTCGATCTCATTTTCCGGCCTGCGCCTAACGAATTGTATTTCGAGGATCGCTCCACCTTTGTCGAGGAAACGACACTTTCGGAACGCCTTTGTGGAGGTTCGCGCCCGGGGCATTTTCGGGGTGTCTGCACGGTCGTGACGAAGTTGTTTCACCTCCTCGCGCCAGATGCGGCGGTATTTGGAGAGAAGGATTTTCAACAGCTCGCGATCATCCGCCGGATGGTGCGTGATCTCGATTTTCCGATTGAGATCATCGCCGGTCTGACGGTCCGGGAAGCTGACGGCCTCGCGCTCAGCTCGCGTAATCAATACCTGACCCCGGAGGAGCGCGCGCAGGCGCCGATCATTCGACGGGCGCTGCTCGAGGCGGCGCAATCGAAAGAGACAAGCGCGCGCAAACTGGCGGCCACCGTTCGGGAAAAAATCGAATCCGCTCCCCTCGCCCGGATCGATTACGTGGAGATCGTCGGCGCGGGCGACCTGCAGCCCCGCCTAACGATCGAACCGCGCTCCCTTCTCGCGGTGGCGGTTTTCTTCGGCAAGACCCGCCTGATCGATAACATTCTTCTTGGATGAAGGAATTCGACTTTGTTGTCATCGGGAGCGGGATCGCCGGGCTCACGTTCGCCCTCAAGGTCGCGCCGCATGGCCGCGTCGCGATTATCACGAAGCGAAAGGGAGCCGATTCGAACACGGCCTGGGCGCAGGGCGGCGTGGCCTGCGTAACGAGCGACGAAGATTCCTTCGATCTGCACATTCGCGACACGCTCGAGGCGGGCGCCGGGCTGTGTGATCCGCTCGCGGTCGAGACAGTGGTGAAGGAAGGTCCGGCCCGCGTTCAGGAGTTGATGGAGCTCGGTTTGCACTTCGACGAGCGCGATATCTCCGGCCATCGCGAGCTCGACCTCGGGCGCGAAGGCGGACACTCCAAGCGCCGGGTTCTGCACGTTCATGACCTGACCGGTTTCGAGATCGAGACAACGCTCCTACGCGCCGTTCAGGCTTCGCCGAATATCGAGCTGCTGGAGAATCACATGGCGGTCGATCTGATCACGGCGGCGAAATTGGGATTCGCGACGGAAGATCATTGCCTCGGCGTTTACGTGCTCGACGAAATTTCCGGCGAGGTCGAAACGATCCGGACCGACCGGCTCGTCCTCGCAACCGGCGGCTGCGGGAAAGTTTATCTCTACACAACCAACCCCGCCATCGCGACAGGAGACGGCGTGGCGATGGCGTGGCGGGCGGGGGCGATCGTCGCCAACATGGAGTTCATCCAATTTCACCCGACCTGCCTTTTTCACCCGCAGGCGACTTCTTTCCTGATCTCAGAGGCCGTGCGGGGCGAAGGCGGAATCCTGCGCAACGCGAAGGGCGAAGATTTTACCGCCAAGGCCGATCCGCGCGGATCGCTCGCGCCCCGGGACATTGTCGCGCGGGCGATCGACGCTGAGATGAAGCGCTCCGGCGCGCAGTGCGTCTATCTCGACATTACGCACCAGCCGCGTGAGTTCCTGCAGGAGCGCTTCCCGCACATTTACGAGACGTGTCTGAAGAACGGCATCGACATGGCAAAGGATCCGATCCCGGTCGTGCCAGCGGCGCACTATCAGTGCGGCGGGATCAAAACGAACATCGACGGCGCAACGAGCCTGCCGGGGCTGTATGCGATCGGCGAAGTTGCCTGCACCGGTGTGCATGGCGCTAACCGCCTAGCGAGTAATTCGCTTCTCGAAGGACTCGTGATTGCTCATCGCGCGGCCGAAACACTGATCGGAAGTCGGCCGCCCGCTCACCCGGCAGGGTCGGTTTCCCTGCCGGAGTGGAAGTCGGGTGACGTGCAGGACGTCGATGAGCTGGTCGTGATCTACCACAACTGGGATGAAATCCGACGCCTGATGTGGGACTACGTCGGGATCGTGCGGACCGACAAGCGTCTCCAGCGGGCGAGTGCTCGCCTGCGCAATTTGCAGCGCGAGATTCAGGAGTTTTACTGGAATTTTCGGATAACAGTTGACCTCCTCGAACTGCGGAATCTCGCTACGGTGGCGGCCTTAATCGTCGATTCTGCGCTCAGCCGAAAGGAAAGTCGGGGGTTGCATTTTACGATGAATTATCCTGATATGGGTGGTGAATTGTTTCGCCGGGACACCCTCCTGAGCCGCGGCTAGCAATTCTTGGAATGGATCGTGCTGAACAAGGATGACGAAAGAGGCTTGCCCGTCTGGTCGATTTGGCTAGAACCAAAGGCACGAACACTGGTGAAAAAGTTCATATTTCCCACCTTTATCGTCGCTGGCGCCCTTGCGGTCGCGACGTTCGCCCATGCCCAGTCGCCCTACGAAAGCAGTGCGGACTTCGCAAAGTATGCGATGAAACTGCGCGCCCAGGCGTTGCTCAAGGTGGAGCCGCAGGTGTTCGTCCCGACCACCTCGCGCTTCTCGTCCTCTCGTTATCCTTGGAAGACGGATATTGTGACGACCGTTTTCTGGATCGGCGAAATGCCGACCACCAATAACCCGGTGCCAAATCATAAAAGCTCCTGGGACCCGAATTGGACCAGTAACTACGGCGGCTACGACAACCCGGACCCGTCGCGACGGCACGACTACATCCCGGTCAATTTCGTTCCGCGACAGAACCCGTTTTATATCGCGCTGCCCTATAACGATGTCTCACACGGGCAGTTCAAGCCGGAGGCGCCGATGGTGGTGCCGTGGTTCCGGCAGGCGTTCGTGCAACAGGGGCATTCCGTTTGCAAGGATCGCTGGGTCGCGATCCGGCGCGGGAATCGGGTTTGCTATGCGCAATGGGAAGATTGCGGCCCCTTCCGGACCGATCATTACCAATACGTATTCCGCAACGAGCGGCCGAGACCGAACCTGAACCGTGGAGCGGGGCTCGATGTGTCGCCGGCGGTCCGCGATTACCTTGGCCTCGGGCCGACTTCCCTAACGGA
>DASXYO010000087.1:0-3486 GCA_036502465.1 Chthoniobacterales bacterium | reverse complement strand
GGAAACCGCGGCGCCCAACTCGCCGTAACGGGCGAAGTTTTCCTCAAAGAGCGGGCCGATCCGCGCCGCCAGTTCGTCCGCGCGAAAGATCCTCAAGCCGTCCTTCGCCTAACGAGCAGTTCAATAATCCCGCACGTAGGGATATTTCGTTTCGTTCCCGAGCTCAGGCGGAAATTCGCTGTAGCCGCGGTGAATCCACGGCACATCGCTCCGCAGGACGGGATAGTAGGTTCCCTTATAAACCGGAAACGGCCAGAGGAGCGCCTCGTAAAATCCAACTCCGAAACGCGCAAAAGCACGGCCGGTTCCCTTGATCGCGCCGTAGCTGGCCCCGGCGGCATTGCCTTCTTCCTTGTTAATCAGCCCGATCGTGACGGGAATTTCCGACCAACCGAAAGCCATATTGGCCAGCCCGCGCGAGAGTTTGCGGGTCGGACCGTAATCTGCCGCCGGCGGATCCTGGATGTCGGCTAACGAACTCGCGGCAAATCCAGCGCTGAGAAGAATAACGAGCGGCAATTTCATAAGAGCGTGGCGAGTAAATCGGTTCGTCGCAGGGATTGCAACACTTCTTTAAGGAGCTTCGGAGCCGCGCTGCTTCCTGGTCGCAAAGAGCGAGGCGATCGTGGTCACGGCCAGGACGGTCACGATGATGATGAGCGAAAGCCAGCTCGGGATTCTAAACCACCATTCGACCAGCATTTTCAGGCCGACGAAACAGAGAATGATCGCCAGCCCAAAGCGCAGAAAAACAAAGCGCGCCACAAGATTGGCGAGGAGAAAATAAAGCGACCGCAGGCCGAGGATGGCGCAAATGTTTGAGGTGTAGACGATGAACGTGTCGCGCGTAATCGCGAGCACGGCGGGAATCGAATCCACCGCAAAGACGAGGTCCATCACCTCGATCACGATCAGGACGAGCGCGAGCGGAGTGAGCACCCGCCGGCCTCGGACGAGGGCGATAAATTTCGGGCCGTGATAGTCGCTCGTCACCGGAACCATGCGCCGGACGAGGCGGAGGATGAAATTCTGCTCCAGGTCGATCGCCTGCGATTTCCCGAACAACATCCGAAACCCCGTGATGACAAGGAACGCGCCGAAAATATAAAGGACGAAGTGGAACCGCGAAACCAGCGCCACGCCCAGCCCAATCATGGTCGCCCGCATCATGAGCGCGCCCAGGATTCCCCAGATCAAAACCCGATGCTCATAGCGTGGCGGCACGCGGAAGTAGGCAAAGATGAGGCCGAAGACGAAAATATTATCGACGCTGAGCGAGTACTCGATCAGGTAGCCGGTAAAGAAGTCGACTGCCTGGTCCGACCCCTGCCACCACCAGACAAAGCCGTTGAACCCGAGCGAAAGCCCGATCCAGACCAGGCTGCGCCGCACCGCACTGGACAGGCTGATGCGATCACGCCCCCGGTCGGTGAAGAGATCGACGGCCAGCGCGATCAAAACCCCAAGATGAAAGGCGATCCAAAACCAGATGCTGACCAACACGAGGCGCTAGGTTTCCACGGGTGGCCGGGGCGGGCAATCGGAATCAACACGCGGCGTGGTTTGCGACGAGCGACGCCTCGTGCATCATTACCTCCCCACATTTCTATGGATGCTGAACTGCAAAAGTTGGTCGATGCCGGAAAGCTCACGCCCGCTGGCGCGGAACAGCTCGATCAACTTAGGCCCGGCAGTTTTTGTTTGCACAAGAGCTGGGGCTTCGGCCGGGTGGCCGACTGGAATCTTCTTCTCAACCAGATCCTGATCGATTTCGAAAAGAAGAAAGCTCACCCCATGCAGCTGCAGTACGCGGCGGAAAATCTGACGCCGATCCCGGCCAATCATTTCCTCGCGCAGAAAGCGACCGACCTGGCCGCGCTTAAGACGCAGCTGAAAGAAAACGCCACTGAGGTCATGCGAAACATCCTCCAGAGTCTCGGCGGGAAAGCGACCCAGGCGCAGATCAGCGGATGGTTGTTAGGCGACGTTTTTAGCGAGCCGGAATTCAAACGCTGGTGGGATTCGACCAAAAAGCTGCTCAAGAAGGAAGGTCACTTTCTTTTCCCGACGAAAAAGAACGACCCGATCGAGCTGCGCGACGCTCCCGTCTCCCACGCCGAGGAGATGCTCACGTTTTTCAACCAGGCGCGGCAGCCGAAGGAACAGGCCGCCGCCCTCGACCAGATCATCAAGCTGCATCACGAATTCGATAATCCGGAAAAACAGTTGCAGCCGCTCCTCGAGGCGATCGAGGAAACCGCCCGCCGCAACCAGCGGCTCAATCCCGCGATGGCTTTCGAGTTTCTTATTGCCCGCGACGATCTCCTCCAGCGCGAGCCGAAATTGCACAGCGCGAATCCCGATTTCACCCTCGAGCGTTTAATCGTCGAGGAAGAAGCGCACCTCGGCGAAATTCTCCCGAAAATTCCTTCCGCGAAAGAGCGCCGCATTCTCCATGTCCTCCCCACCGCGCTCGGAGAACGCTGGACGCAACGCGCCCTTCAGCTCATGCAGGGAAGCAACGCCCGTCTTGTTTCTTCGATGCCGAAAGTCTTCGCCGAAGCCGGCCGCCTCGACGACCTGCGCGCCGCGCTCGATCGCAGCCTGCGCGAACATTCCGCGACGAGCGAAATGCTCTACTGGCTTTGCAAAAACCGTGGCGATTGGCCGGACCTGATCAACCCCGAACTGCTCAGCGCGATTCTTTCCGCCTGCGAGCGCGACCAGCATAACGAAAGCAACAGCCGCAGCACTCGCCTGCGCGATCTCCTGCTCTCCGACCGCTCGCTCATCCCCGATATTTTCGCCGGCGCCGAACCCGGGCTGGCCCGCGACGCGATGCGCCGCCTCATGCTCAGCCCGGTTTTCGATGAATTGACCAAGCGCTCGCTGATGGCGCGAATCATCAAACTTTACCCCGACCTGCAAAGCCTGGTCAGCGGCGAACAGGCGGAGGAAAAGAGCGAAGCGCTGGTCGTCTCCTGGAGCAGCCTGCAGAAACGCAAGGCTGAGCTGGAGGAGCTGGTGAACAAAAAGATTCCCGAGAACAGCAAGGAGATCGGCGTCGCTCGCTCCTACGGAGATCTGCGCGAAAATTTCGAATTCAAAGCCGCCAAGGAAATGCAGGCCGTCCTCATGCGCCGCAAATCGGAGCTCGAACGCGACCTCCATCGCGCTCGCGGCACAACTTTCGAAAGCCCGGATCTTTCCCAGGTTTCGATCGGCACGATTGTCACCCTGCGCGACACCAACTCGAACGAAGAGGAGACCTACACGATTCTCGGTGCCTGGGACGGCGATCCGGACCGGTCCATCATCTCCTATCAGACCGCGATCGGGCAATCATTGTTAGGCCACCGGCTCGGCGAGATCGTGGAGCTAAACGCCGAGAACGACAGCGGCCGCTACGCGATCATGGCGATCGAGCCGGCTCCGCTCGATGAAGTTCCGCCCGATCCTGAGTTGGTCGAGACCGCTTCCTAGGAC
>DASXYO010000086.1:0-3041 GCA_036502465.1 Chthoniobacterales bacterium | reverse complement strand
CGGCTTTGACGATCGAGACGGCTTCGACTGCGCTATGGCCGGTCGCCAGCATCGGATCGAGGACGAGCACCTCGGACGCGGCGAGATTTTCCGGGAGGCGACAATAATATTTTACCGGCTTCAGCGTCCGCGGATCGCGATAAAGTCCGACGTGTCCGGTGCTGGCTTCCGGGATTAACTGCATCATTCCTTCCTGTAATCCGAGTCCGGCGCGCAGGATTGGAACGAGCACGATCGGGCGGGGCAGAACGCGGCCTTCGAAAGATCGCAGCGGACTTTCCATGGCCACAGTATTCGTTTCCCAGCGCCGCGCTGCCTCGACCAGGAGCAGGAGCGCCACCTTTTGCAGCGCGCGCCGAAAGTCGTTAGGCGAGGTTCCTTTGGCGCGCAGGATGGATAGTTCAGCCGCGGCCAGGGGATGATCGAGCACGTGGAATTCGGAGGCGGTTGGCCGGGACGCGCTCATGTTCCCGGATGATGGCGTGGCGGCGCGCTTTGTCATCCGAAAACATCTTCGCCACCGGCCCAACGACCTAAACACCTCCGCGGGTAGCCTTGACCCGCTCAGCAGGGAACCCGACACTCTTTCCTCTCATGCGTTTCCAAACCCTCTTCGAAGCACGCTGGATCTTTGCCGTGCTCCTCCTGTTCACGGTGATGGGGCTGCTTGTTTCACCCTGGCTGGCGCTGCTCTTTCTGGTCTTGATCGGTTACACCTTTGCCTTCTTCCGCGATCCGGAGCGGGTCGTGCCGAACGATCCGGACGTAATCGTGGCGGCAGCCGACGGCGTGGTCGTGGAAATCGAAGAGCTCGAGGAAAGCGAAGTCGTTAGGGGAACAATGCGGCGAGTGGCGATCTTCCTTTCCGTCTTCGACGTGCACACGAATCGCGCCCCGATCGAAGGCCGCATCATCTACCGCGAGCACCACGAGGGCCTTTGCCTCGACGCGCGCAACCCGGAGTGCTCGAAGAAAAACGAGGCGATGACCTGGGCCTTCGAAAATCCGCGCGCCACCCTTGTCGTTAGGCAAATCACCGGGGCGATCGCGCGCCGGATCGTCGGCTGGTCGCGGGTGGGGGATACATTGCAAAAGGGCGAGCGTTTCGGCATGATCCGTTTCGGCTCGCGGACGGAGGTTTACCTGCCGCTTAGCGCGACGGTGCTGGTGAAGGTGGGCGACCGTGTCGCCGGCGGCTCGAGCGTGATCGCGCGCCTTTCCTGAAATCATGTCGGACACACGCCAGCCGAAAATCTATCTGCTGCCGAACCTGATGACGGCGGGCAACCTCTTCTGCGGGTTTGCCGCCGTCCTGCGCATCTACGACGGCGCGCAGGAAACGGATTTTCTCAAGGCTGCCTCCGATTTTCACGACGCGATTTGGTTCATCCTCGCGGCCTGCATCTTCGACCTGCTCGACGGCCGGTTGGCGCGGCTCGGCGGGCATGAGAGCCCGTTTGGGAGAGAATTTGATTCGTTAGCCGACATCGTCTCCTTCGGGATGGCGCCGGCGCTGCTCGTTTACCAGATCGTGCTCGGCGAATTCCAGAATCTGGGCTGGATGATCGCGTTTGTTTACCTGGCTTGTGGCGCACTCCGCCTCGCGCGGTTCAACTGCGTCGCGGCCGCGGGTCCGCCGAATAGCCCGGACAAGAATTTTACCGGCTTTCCCATTCCCGCGGCCGCCGGAGTGATTGCCTCGCTCACCTTGTTCATGCTCTGGCTCGATGAAGGCCAGCGCACCATCGGCCGCTGGAAATACGCCCTCCCGGTCCTGATGCTTTTTCTTTCGTTCATGATGTTCAGCAAGTTCCGCTACCCGAGTTTCAAGGCGGTGAACTGGCGCACCACCCAATCGATCCCGCGCTTCCTTTTCCTTATCGCCCTCATCGCCCTGACCGTGAAATTTTACCACTGGATGGCGGCGGTGATTTTCCTCACCTATCTGCTCTACGGATTTCTTCGGCCCTTCCTCTCGCCGAAACGCCGTCGCGTGATTGAGGAGGAAATCGGCGAAGAACCGCCCGAAGACGAGACGGTCGACGAAATCACCTGAGGGCAGGGTAGCGCAAGCTTCCAGCTTGCCTGCGGGACGGCGGAAGCTGGAAGCTCGTGCTACCTTGATGGGGACGGCGCAAGCTGGAAGCTCGCGCTACCTTGATGGGGACGGCGCGAGCTTGAGGCGTTTGTTACCTGTTCAGCTGGGCGAGAATTTCCGGGTCGCGCACGTCGGCCCAATCGCCGCTGAGTTCGAGCGCCTGCACTTTTTTGCCGGACTGGGCGAGGGCGCGGATCGCATCGGTCAGCTCAAATTCGCCGCGCGGCGAACGCTCGAGCCGGGCGGTGAAATCGAAGATGCTCCGGCGGAACGCGTAGATTCCGGCGTTATACCAATGGCTGGTCGGCTCCCCCGGTTTCGGCTTTTCGCGCAGGTCAACCAGCTCGAAGCGCTCGTTCACAAAGACCGCGCCGCCTTTGCTCACGTCTTCGCTGTGTTTGACCGTCACGATCGCTTCGATGCCGTCTTTCAGGTTCGTTAGGCGAGCGTAATTTGAGGGCTCGACCAGGATATCGCCGTAGCTGAGAACGAAGGGGTCGCTTCCGACAAAGTCGCGCGCCAGCTCCACCACTTTTCCGGTTCCATCCTGCACCACCTGGTTAGCGTAGCTGATCCCGGCCCCGAAAGCGGTGCCGTCGCCGAAAGTCGCCCTAACGACCTCCGCGCGCCAGCCGACGATGATGAAAAACTGTGTCACGCCCGCGCTGCGCAGACCTTCGATGATGTGCTGGAGGATCGGCTTGCCGCGCACCGCGATCATTGGCTTGGGCAGCTCGTTCGTCAGTTCGCGCATTCGAGTACCGCGGCCGGCGGCGAGCAGGACCGCTTTCTTAATTGTTTTGCTCACGAGTGCGCGTGCTCCTCGTGTTGGTGCTCGTCATGTTCAGTCGGGCAATCTTCGCCAACGCAGAGCTCGAACTGGATCGTCGTGTGCTCGATCCCGAAACGTTCGTGCAGTTCGTGGGCGATCGTCTTGAGCAGC
>DASXYO010000085.1:0-2901 GCA_036502465.1 Chthoniobacterales bacterium | reverse complement strand
GGACCTCGTCGAGAACGTCAAAAAGGCGGTCGAAGCCGATGGTCGACCTCCAGAGGGGAGTCCAATCATACCTCATAGCCAAATCCTCCTTCGAGCAAGTTGGGTACGAGCCGGCACCGGACACCAGCCGATGCCCGCCTTTGCTTCGGGGCCCGAGAGGCGCCCCGGCCGCATCCCTGCGACGCCCAAAAAAATCTGCAAGCCTGGAAAAAGTTTCAAGAGGGAATCCAAAAAAATTTTCGGGCAAGGGGTCAGCCGGTTGAGGCGCCGGGAGCTTGTCCAAACAGCTGTTAAAACTCGGTCGTGCCGGGAGCGGCATCGCTCTGGGCCGGTCCGCGCCTTCGACGGCGTTTCACCGGCGGCTCGGTGGATCAGCTGAACAATCGGAGCGCCCGATTGCGAAGAGCCACGAGCCCATTCCAGAGACGAGCGAACCACGGCAGCGTCAGCAGCTTGGGTTTGACGACCCGAAACAGTCGTTCGACGAGAAGCAGACTCGCGGCATAAGCGAAAATGATGGTCACCGTGCCGGTGATCCAGTGACCGGCACCTGCGATCGCAACAGCAATCAATTTCAAGGGTTCGACGAGGCTGACCGGAACGGCGAGCAGGACCAGGGATTGGTAGGGCCCCAGCCCCTCGATGGTGCGCCTCAACCTCGACCTATGACCTTGCGCGGGCGATGGCATGGTCATCAACGTGCCAGCCGCTTCTCGACGCGCTTGCGGCTATTGCCGACCTTCTTGACCGCCTTTTTCACCGCGCCGGACGACCGTCGCGTCTTCTTTGCTTCGTAGCCGACTTCATAGTCCTGCCCGCCCGCGACGCGGGCGCGATCCTGCCTTCGGGCGCGCCCGGTCCGTTTCTTCGCTGTCTTGGCCATGATGACCCCCGTTTGATCGCACGGGAATGGAAACGATCGACATGGCCGGCGGTTCCGGCAGCATGCGCCCTGCTCTCCTCGCCCCATCGGATTTCTCATTGGTTGTTGAAGTGAGGCAAGGATGGGATTGGCTGCTATTGGCGTGGTCGAACGCTCGGGCAATTCGTGGAGATAGCTGGCGTCCCGCGGCGGCCTTGACCGGGGGCCTTCCGGCCTAATCCGGATATTCGTCCGAACCCTGCACCCAGAGGAACGACTGCATATCGACCATGTCGCGAGGGCGCATGGTGGCGATGCCGGTTCGTACCGTACTCACCGCGGCAAGCAGCTGCCGATACACCGGCCAACTGGGACGGGTCTGATACTCGAACGCGATATCACAGCGCCGCAAGGCCTCGCGGGTCACGGTCGGTTTGAAAAAGAAATGATCTTTGGGCTGAGCGATGAATCCGAACACGGTCGCCATCGGCCAGGTCAGGACGCGGGTTTGTCTTCGTGGCAATCGATCGAGCGCCGCGATCCAGCTTGCAAACCGGATCTCGATTGTATCGGGGCCGTGGAGAAGATCGTAAAGCGCGGTGGCAAAAGCCTGCGCACCGGCAAAGGAGCGGATCGCGTCGCGCAGCGCCATCTTTTCGAACGAAAACAGAAGATTGGTGCGGGACTCGATCGCGCCGGCAAGTCGGGCGATTTCTTCGAACTGGCGCTGCTCCAACAGGCGGCGGAAGGCGGGCTCGCTCAGCTGCTCCTGCCAGCGGATATGCGCGTTCCATTTATAGGCGCGCTCCCAGTCGATATAGGTCTCGTCACGGAAGCCGCCGGGAAAGGCCCGGAGGAATTTCCGCTTCGCTCTCTCCAAGGGGCGATTGGCCGCAGGTCGACGTGACAAGCCGGTGCGCGCGCGGCGCGACGAAGGTCGTGACGGCTTGGCGCGCGCCGGTACGCGCTTGACGGGAGAGCTTCGCATGCCAAAGCAACCCGCGACTGCCAGACTTCGTTCCAAAACGGCGATCTGACCAACCAATGTTGTCAGCGCGCAGCGCCTGCCGATCTTGCTCCTCGTCTACGGCGCTCGGAGATCAAAGCTTTCCCTGGCCGTGAAGGTAACTGCTTCAACCTTGTTTCCATCCGGATCACGTACGAACGCACCATAGTAATTCGCGTTGTAATTCTCACGGATACCGGGAGCACCATCATCAGTTCCACCATTGAGGAGCGCGGTCGCGTGAAAACGCCTGACGGTTTCCCTGTCCGGCGCCTGAAACGCAATGTGCACGCCGTTTCCGGCGCTCGCGGGACGACCGTCTATGGGCGTTTCCAGACTAAAAGCAATGTCGGAGGCTCCGTAGTGGGCCGATTGTCCGGAATGCTTGAACAGCCGAAACCCGATCAAGGCCATGAGCGGATCGTAAAATGCTCTTGCGCGCTTCATGTCATTCGTGCCGATCGAAACGTGATGGATCACGGGTTTGTTCTCCTTCGAAAGGCTGCTACCGAACTCATGTAGCGTCGATCCCATCGAGGAAAAGACCGCAGACCGTGCGACGGCCAGTCCTGCCGGCATCGCAGTGTTGCCGTTGCGACACGACGGGCAAAACACCTGCGGTTTTCCGGAAACGGCTGTCAACCCCGTTCGCGAAAAATATTCTGCTTTCCGAAACACAGAAATTATGATTTAACGAAGCCATCCCGCGCCTCACAGGAGGGGCGTTTCGCGATCGCCACGACACGCGGCGCGGGTTGCGATGGACGCGTTGGGCCGCAAGGCGTGCGGCACAGCGCGTACGGTCAAGCCGTGTGGTACGAGTGCCGCCGATTTGAAGTTCCTGAAGTGCTTGCCGCGAGTCCGAACAGGAACTTCAAATCGAAAGCGGCACTCGAATCAATGTTTGGCCAGCGCCTTTGCTTTCCGAAGTTCGCGGAATGAGTCGCCGCAATAGGGGGCGAACTTCGGAAAGCGGCGCTGGCATCCCCCGACGCTGGGATCAAGCGAATGGAGATGATCCATTCGCGATGGG
>DASXYO010000084.1:0-22153 GCA_036502465.1 Chthoniobacterales bacterium | reverse complement strand
GTCCTGCCGCTTGGAAACGAAGCGCTGTAACTCCGCGCAGACCGCGGCGTAGTCGACCGTCCGCGCCAGGTCATCGGCCAGTTCACGAAAATCGTCCTTGGGTTCGAGAAGGAGCGAAACGGTCAGGCGCTGCGGCTGGGCACGCTCCGCATCGGGCACACCGAGGCGAGCGGTGAGCTCAAGTTCTTCGATCAAGATATGATCGTTAGGCATAATTTGGCGACACCGCGCGATTCTTTATAATCTCTTTTTTTGAAGAATTTGAAGTTTTTCGAAATCTTCGTCCGCCAGACTTCGTAGTCCGTTTATGAAACCAGAGTTTCTTACCCCGCAAAAGGGTCAACTCCGCGTGATTTCCAGTTCGTCGTCATGTCTGATTTTGGCATCGTCGCGAAAATGTCTGCTGATGTGCAGACTTTCGCCAGCACGGCGGCGAATGTTCCTGCCTCTGCTTCGTCGGGGGCGATTTCGATCATAGTAATCCGCAGACTCTCACGGCCCGGCGCCCGATGTTCAAAAGCCTCTACAATCCCGCCACCCGCTACATGAGTGGCTTCGTGCTAAACATCCTTCGACGGATGGCCATCGCGCGGCAATGGATGATCACGATTCCGGGCTGGACAACCTGGATAAGAATTATCCCGATTGGAACCTGACGCAGCAGGCCTTTCAGGAATACGCCGACCTATCCGCTGCCTGCGACCTCACCGGGCATCTCGCAGAAGTTTAATTACGCCCTGGCGGAATTTTCATTCTCGACTGCCGTATCCAGCGAGATGTCGCAACTGACCCCGAGACACGGGATAAAAGCATGCTCAACGGAAATAACCTCGGAGCGACCGGACAACTCGAGTGGTTGAAGGACGATCTTCCTACATCGAGCGCGGTCTGGAAGATCATCTTCACTGCGGTCGTAACGAATCCAACGACCAAGCAAAACGACGGCAGGGGCGCGTAACCAGACGGAGTGGAACACCTTCCGGACCTTTATTTCGACAAAAGCGAAATCAAGAACGTCGTTTTCATTGCGGGCGACCTGCATCTGGGAGCGATCGACGATGGCGCCCACGCCGGCTTCCCCGAGATGTGTGTCGCAGCGGCACGCTGTTTCAGGTAAGGGTCGGCGAACCCGCAGGAACCATCTACAGCAACAACGTGACGCTAAGGGTTCGCTAGAACCATGGCGCCAGTAGCAAAAGAATGAAGCTGTTTAGCTTATGACCGGTGACGGTCGCGTTATTCGGAAAGAAAGTCTGCCATTTTGGTGCACCCCGTTGGAGTCCTCGCAAAAAATAAATAAAAAATTCGGAAACTTCGACCTCCAATTCTCGTAGAACATTGCGGTGAAGGTGGATTTTCGAGTTGGAAAGGAGCCCGAGCGCTTCACGGTGAACGCTGGGTTCCCCTGCCGGGGCTTCGGAAGGCTCGATTCCACTCCCCGCCAACCCTTGGAAAACCCATTCCACCCGTCCATTCCCCCTGGTCGCTTCCTTCCGAACCATTACCGACGGCGTTCTCGCCCCGGCCTGCTCCTCCCCCAGAATGTTCCCCCCAGACCCCCACGTCCCGAACCCGATTTCCACTTGCCGCCCGGCACCACCCGGCCGGAGCAACGCAGCTCGCCCCGCTCGCCCATCCCATGCTCTGCGGAATCGAGCCTAACGAAAATCGTATTTTTGCCTTGAAGAAGAATTGTCTCCTCCACATGCTGCGCGGGCATGTACCCCGACACAACCAGCGGCTCGACGGCTGGAGGTCGCTTCAACACGACGCGTTGGAGCCTTATCATCTCCTCCCTCAAATCCGATGCGCCGGACGGCAAAGCGCGCGAAGCACTCGCTCAACTCTGCCGGATTTATTGGCGGCCCATCTTTGCCTTTATTTGCCGGCAGGATTACTCCATCGAAGACGCGCAGGACATCACCCAGGATTTCTTTGTCATGATCCTGAAGGGCGACCTGATCCAGCGCGCCGACCGGAGCCGGGGTCGTTTTCGCACGCTCCTCCTTCGCTCGCTGCAAAATTTCCTCATCGATGCCCACAAGAAAACCCTCACCCGCAAACGCGGCGGCGACCGGCAGATTGTGTCGTGGGACGATTGGATGGCGGAAGCGCCTTCCCGTCTCTCCATTTCGGCCTCCGAACTCGGAGGCTGGCCGCCAGAAAAAATCTTCGATGTGCGCTGGGCGGCGACAGTCGCGGAAGATGCGCTGCGCCAACTTCAGGAAGAATGCGAGAAACACGGACGCCGGCGCGTTTTCGACGCGCTCAGCGGATTGTTAACCGCGAACCGCGAGGACGTTTCCTACGCTACGGTGGGCCGGGAGTTGGGGCTGGAGCTTGCAACGGTCAAGCGCGTGCTTCGTCAAATGCGCCAGCGCTACCGCCAGCTGCTTCGCGCACAAGTGGCCCAAACGGTAGAGCGACCCGAGGAAGTCGATGATGAATTGCGCTATCTCGTCTCCGTCCTCGCGACAAAGTAACAGGAAACCGGGCGCCCGGATCGCCTGGTCAACCCATTACATTCGATGAATTTCACTGGCCTCTCGGATTCCTTTGCCTCTCTTCACGGCGCGACGGAAGAGTGCCCGCAATGTCACGCTACCCCACGCGTTTCCCATGGGCTTTGCCTCAGTTGCCTCCTCCGACACGGCTATGACGAAGAAGAAGAAGGAGCCGCAGCGGACTTTGCCGCGACGCTAAAATCGATCGCGGTCACCGACACGAATTGGCGGCTCGGGAATTACGAAATCCTGGAGGAAATCGGGCGGGGCGGAATGGGCGTGATTTACCGCGCCCGACAGCGCCATTCCCGCCGGATCGTAGCCCTGAAACGGATCCTGAGTTATCACGCCGACTCGCGCGACACCCTGGCCCGCTTCCGGCGCGAAGCGGAAGCCGCCGCCAGCCTCGATCATCCGAACATCCTTCCCATCTACGAAGTCGGGGAGACCGAAGACGGCGTTCCCTACTTCAGCATGAAGCTGGCGCCGGGAGGAAACCTCCAGGAAGTGGGCCCGGCTCTCCGGAAAGAGCCGCGCGAGATTGCTCGACTGATGGCGAAAATCACTCGCGCGGTGCAGTTCGCGCATCGCCAGGGGATCCTGCATCGCGATCTTAAACCAGCGAATATCCTCCTCGACGGATGCGGCGAACCGTTCGTGACCGACTTCGGCCTCGCCAAATGGCTCGACACCGCCAGCGATCTGACCCGGACGCTGACGATCTTCGGCACGCCCGGTTACATTGCTCCCGAACAAGCCGAAGGGATCGCGGCCAACGTGAAACCGGCGGCCGACGTTTACAGCCTGGGCGCGATCATGTTCGATCTTCTGGCCGGTCGCCCTCCCTTTCTCGGTGAACACGCCCTGGCCGTTATCAAGCAGGCGGCGGAAAAGCCGGCGCCGAAACTGCGTGCGATCGTCCCCGGGACCGATCGAGACCTGGAAACAATCTGCGCGCGCTGCCTCGAGCGGGAACCCTCGGCGCGTTATCTCTCGGCCGGCGACCTGGCGGAAGATCTCGAGCGCTGGTTGGAAGGTCGCCCGATTATCGCTCGACCTGTTTCGCCACCGGTTCGTGCCTGGCGTTGGGCGCGCCGCAATCCGGTTTTGGCGGGAAGTGTCGCGGCCTGCCTCCTTCTCGCCAGTATCGCGGGCCTCCGGCAACTGCAAAGCCGGAAGCTGATGGCGGAACTACGCCAGGGCCAGCTCCGGATGCACTCGATCGGCGTCCTGCCATTTCTCGATCTCGACACGGCCACCGCGGACGATGGCCTAACGAAAACGATAGCCGACGTTTTCCAGGCCAAACTTTGGGAGATGGGACCGGCCAGCGTCGTGACGGTGCCGTCGGACAAGACCTGGTGGCCCGATACGGCGAGCCCGGCCGACCTGAGCGAAGCCAACCAGCGCGTCCGGACCCGGGCGATCCTGACCGGGAGCGCGCGCACGACGCAGAATGCCCGTCGCATTTCCATCCGGCTCATGAACCCAGCGAGCGGGGAAGCGCTTCTCACGAAAGTGGTCGAGACAGCCCCCGGGCCAGTCGGGATCGGTCAGCTGGCGCATCAGGTCCTCCCCACGATTTACGCGCTGCTCGATTCGAAGGACTGGGCCGACACCAGTTTTTCGGCGCGCGATCCCGGGATGAAAAATCCCGAAGCCCGTGAGTTCATCATTTCCGGGCGGCAATTCATGTTTCGCGATTCGATCGAGGACTTGGATCGATCGATCGGCTGCCTGGAAAAAGCGATCGCGATCGAACCGCGCTCGGCCATCGCGCATGCCTATCTCGCCAGCACGATCGGAGGCCGCGACCATTTCGCGCCAGAACCGCGCGGGCTCGAGCGCGCCGAAAAAGAAGCCGAGGAGGCCCTGCGGCTCGCTCCAAATTTGCCCGACGCGCATCGCGCTCTCGCCGGTGTTCTTTACGAGCGCGGCAACCTGTCCGGCGCACTCGAGGAGCAGTTGCGTGCGATCGAGGCCGGCGGCCCGGAGGAACATGTCGCCAGTTTTATTGGCATGACTCTCCTGAAACTGGGACGCCCCGACCGCGCCCTTGGCTGGCTGAACATGGCGCAGCATTGGGCTTCGCGACCGGGCGATTATGATGCGTTGATCGGCGATTGCTGGACACAACTGGGCGACGACGGCAAGGCCGAGCGCGCCTACCAGCGGTCAATCGATCTGCGGCCGGATTTTTCGGAAGGGTGGATCGGGCTCTCCCATTTGCGCCTTCTGCAGGGCGATGTCGAACGGGCGCGCGCCATCCATCGGAAGAATCGTGGGCGCTTCGCTGCGCACGAAAAATCGGTCGAGGAAATGGGCGCCCAGATCGAATTTTTCGCCCGGAATTATTCCGAGGCCAGGCGCCTTTACGAGGCGTTGCGCGAAAAACATCTTGGCGACGAGGCCTCCTTCTACGGCGCAATCACTACAGCCTCCGCCTTGGGAAGACTCGAGCAACTTCTCGGCGACGAGCCGGCTGGTCGCGCGCTTCTCGAGGAAACCCGGCAGCGTGAAAAAAGCGAGGCTCACCCTAACGATCCGGCAAGCCTGTATCGGCGCGCGGCGATCGATTCTTCCCTCGGGAAAATTGACACCGCGCTCGATCACCTCCGGGCGGCGGTTGCCGCCGGTTGGGTGGATAGCCGCTCGCTGCGGCTCGACCCGCGATTCGACGCCCTCGCGAATGACAAACGCTTTCAGCAGTTACTCTCCGACCTCGACGCAAAGATGGCGGAGAAGAGACGGCAAATCGGCCAGCCGAAACCAATGGCCGCCCAAGTCTCGTCCGGCTCGCCGGGCGAGCAAATAAAACAATGAATGGAGAACCCGGCGATCAAGGACCGGCCGCCGGTGGCCCTGGTCCGAGGAGAAACTGGCAGGTCCTGGATGATAAACGCGCGGCGATTATCGACGTCCTGGAGTATCTGAAGACCCAGCCGCAGGAAGTTCGCGATCGCGTTGTCACCGACGACGTATTCGCGCGCAGCCTTTTCGATAACCCCACCATCGGGAACATCTCGGTGCCGACGACAGCGAAGACCATTTTCTTCGCCGCCGGGGAACGCGCGTTGAAGGAAGCCGGCTCCATCGTTCTGGAGGTTCCACGGTCTGGAGTCACCGCTGCCGGCGAAGACCTGCTCATCTACGTCCTCGGAAACTACAAATATTGGTAGTTATCCCGGAGAGTTACCCGGCCCGAGCAAACTCCACCAGCGCAGCCATCGAGTCGATCGGCCTGAGTCTTCGCGATTTTCCAAAAACAAACGCAGGTGGGCGCCAGCCGCGGCCGGCATGCAGGATGGAGTGTCGATCCGCGGCCAGGATTTGATAGAAAACATCCGCCACGACTCTGCTTCCGAGGCTGCCCAGTTTTTGGATGGGTAACTCCGGCTCAGCGACCGACTCGGGTAGCGTGACCTCCTGCACCGCCGCCTCGCGCAGGAAGTAATACCATAGCGGAGTCCGCCCTTTGAAGGCTGGATCTTCGAAGAAGAACTTGTCGCCAGGCGTCGCTGGAACGAGATCGTGCGAAAGCGGCTCCTCGCCAAAATAGCGCGCTAACTCTTCGCCGCTCGGGAGGCGCATTCTCGATCCACGCAGAAGAGTCACTTCCGGCAGACAAATCGACGGGTGCTGACTCGGATCGATAGGCACGGCGCCACGGAGAGCGTTCTGCCGCCGAAAGCTCTCTGCCGCTTCCGGAGGCAGGCCATAAAGGATTTCCGGGATGAAGGTGCTGATATTCTGTCCGCGGTTGAGTTGCGCGTCGGATCCCTCGAAAAAAAAGTCCCAATCGATGACATGACTCGCCGGCAACGCTGGTGACCCGGGACCAATCTTTCCGCCGCGTTGAGTCATGGCAATGAGTTCGGTCGCCGGGATCCCGCCTATCTCCAAGTTCAAGCCATACTCAGTTTGAATCATGCTGTGTCCGAAGCGATAAGCCGCGCCGGTAAACTCGATCGGAATCGCCATCGGGTAATCACTCGGATCATAAGTCCGCGGAAAGAGACGTAGCCCACCTGTGAAGACTGATCCAAGAACATCGGCCCGCACGAAGCGCGGGAGAAAGTCGTGCCAAATGAGCCATTGATAATGCCACGTTACCAACCGCCGCGCCTGCGCCGCGAAGGTCGCACCTTCCGGCCCGACAGAAAGCTCCGGCATTCGAGGTAGGAGACTCACAAAGCGGTTATAGAACTTCGCCAGCAGCACATGAATTTGCGCCACTATCAGGTTCTCATCGTTTCGGGGATCGATAATCCTCGCGCTTCCATCCCCATTTCGGCTCAAGTCGTCCAGAGTCGAGGGAAGACGCCTCCCGCCCTCTAGCGTGCTTTCACTTGTTAGGCCAAGACGCAGGCGCCCATCGTTTTCGTAGAGTTCGGGAAAGTCGTCGGCGTTTCGACCAAAGAGATGGTCAAGATCCAGCCGCGGAGTGCGGTGGTTGACCGTGCGTTCGGCATCCGGGCCCGCTTCCGCGAGCGACCGGTTATCTCGCGTTAAGTCGTGATCGATGAACTGGCCGAGATAAACGTAGCCCGAAGGCATGGCCAGAGTACGTTTGCGCGCCGCGCGCTTCGCCTTGCTGTCGCGCATGAGGAAGGCCAGTTCGCGCAGCTTGTCTTCCGGGTGCGCCGCCCAATCGCCGGGGCAGAGCCGGCTGTAGTGTCCTTCCGGGATTTCAGGAGCAGGCAGGTTTGCCATGTGTTTCGCTCGTTAGTCCGAGCGCGACCATGGTTCGCCAAAATCCGGCCCCGCTGTCTAGCTAAATCGGAAGCGGCCTTTGCGACTAACGACCTAATTCACCGCCACCGTTTTCTTCCGCTCCACCGTCTCGATATAGCGCCGGGTGGCGGCCGGCAGCTCGTGCCAGATCCGCCAGGCGATCAGGCTCCCGACCGCGGCGAAGGGGATAAGGAAGATCGGCCACCATTGCCAGCCGTGGCGGGTGACGAGGTAGCCGACCCCAAGCGATTGCACGCCGCTCCCGAGATAGACGAAGCCATCGACGATCCCGGAGCAGGTCGCGGTGGCTTTGCGTCCGCCAAAATCGGCCGCGGCCGTTCCGGACATGAGGGAATGGACGCCGGTCACAGCGGCGACGATGAGCAACGCGGAGATTCCGACGAGGAGGGGCCACGCGAAAAGATTCATCGCCATGACGGCCGCCATCATCACCATAAAGGCGGAAAAGATGGCCGCCGGCGGACCGCGACGGGATTGGAAAAACTTGTCGGAGATGAGCCCGCCGGCAAAGCCGCCCACGATCCCGAAGACGCAGAGGAGCAGCCCCCAGTTGCCGATGATGGCCTCGGCGCCGAGCTGTTTCACCTCGTGCCCGAAGATCGTGTACCACTGCATGATGCCGTTGCGCAAAACCCCGGCGGTCAGCTCGATGAAGGCGAACATGAGCATGAGCGGATTGAGGAAGACCTTTTTCAGCAGGTCGCCGGTCGAGTAATTCTCGTGCATGAACCCGGAGGAAGCATCGTGCGTATCGAGCTCGGGAAATCCGGCGTCTTCCGGCGTGTCCTTGATCAGCCAGACATCGAGCACCGCCCAGCCCACCAGGATGGCGGCCGGAACGAAGAAGACCGCCCAAGTGGCGTCCATCGTCTGGCCGGGGAGAATGAAAATGCGCCGGATGAGCAGTCCGAGCGAGCTGGTGACGACGGGCGCCTGGGCTTTGGTGACGTCGATGATCCCCTGGCCCCAATCGAAGGCGAAATAGACGCCCAGGGAGATGAGCGTGCCGAAGATCGCGCCGAAGACGCCGCGTTCGCGAACGTGAAACCAATTGGCTTTCACCTTGATGATGGAAACGGCGCCGTAGCTCTGGAAATACATGTTGAGCGCGTAAACCACACAGAAGACCCCGAGGAGCCGGATGTGGACCCGGTTGGTCAAAACGAGCCAGGTGATGACGCCCATGGTGACGTTGGCGAGCGCGGCCCCGATCGCAGCGATGAGGATGCCGCGCTTGCCACCGATCTTGTCGACCAGCGGACCATTGACCAGGAACGAGAACGCATAAGTAAGCGTGCCGGCGGCAAAGATGAGGCCAAACTCCTCCTTCGTCATGAGCGTGCCGAGGGCGTTCTTGGCCACGGTGAGGTTGTAGCGGCCCATGTAGAGGAAGGAGTAGGTCATCCCGAGCGGGAACCAGTTGATGAACCGCCGGCTGAGGAACCAAGGGCCGTGTTGGAGAGGGTTATTATAGAAATAGATGCCGACGACGATCGTGAGGCAGATGAAAACGATGGCGAGCGACATGGATCAGGCCGCGAGCGCGGGCAGAATCGAGCGGAGAGCGCGGGCGAAGGTTCGAATCACGGCGCCATCTTTCATGAAAGCGGGCGGCGGGCACGAGAAAATTAAGCCGTCACAGGATCGTAACAAAGCCTGCCGACCCGCGACTGGCGTCTTCCGGCCGCCGGGAGCGGACCTTTCTCGGCCGGAAGTGGGCTCCTTTGCGCCGGCAGTGCACTACCGGCGACCGGAAGGCCGGATTCCCGCGGCCGGCAGTCTTCTCCCGGTGGCGGGAAGAGCGCTGCGCGCGCCCGGGAGAAGACTCCCGGGGCCGGGGGGTCTTCTGCGGATCGGCGGCAGAGGGCTATCGCGGGCAGGAAGCGGCCTGCCGATGGCCGGAAGCCCACTGTTCGGCATCGGCAGACCACTATTTTGCAAAAAAAACGCCGCCAAAGCAGATTTTCGGAAACTTCGACCTCCAATTCTCGTAGAACATAGTGGCCGGGCATTCCGTCCGGCTGTTGTCCCGGCAACCAACCTAACCCACCGGGAACAGAGAAAACATATGGCAGGAGATTTCTTCCCGAAATCGTTCCGCAACCTCAAGGCCTGGCTGACCAACTTGAAGGAGCGGATCATGACCGACGGAGCGGCCTGCGGGCAAAGCCCCGCGCAGGTCACTTCAGATGCGGACTTGGTCGACACGCTGCTCACGGTGGTGAGTAACGCGGAGAGCAAGGAAACCGAATCGCTGGAAGCAAGCGGCACCGCTCGCACCGCGATCAAGAACACCAACACCCCGCTCCGCGGGATGCTCAATCGTTACCGGACGGCCACTGGCTTCACCCAGGGCATGGCCGACGCGTGGCAGATCAGCAGCCACGAGACCGAGTACGACATGAGCAACCATTCCCCGACCATCACGGCCAAGGCGCGGCCGGCGATGGTGGAGATCGGCGGCAAAAAGCCGGGCTTCACGTCGATGGACATCCAGGCCCGGGTGGACGGCACCGAGGAGTGGGTCACGATCGGAGTGAAGGTGAACCACCTTCCCTTCATCGATTCGCGACCCTCCGCCAACGGCAAGCCCGAGAAGCGCGAATACCGCGGCCTGGGCTACGACGGCGACCAGCAGGTCGGTCAACCCAGCCCGATCGTGACCGCCGTCTGGGGGTTGTAACTCCTCACGAACCTCAGTTCGTTAGACCAAACCGAAAAGCCCCGGAGCAATCCGGGGCTTTTCCTTGGCCGCGCGTGACATTTTCGGCTTCGAGGTCCTGGTGGCGACGAATCTGCGGGAAGCCCTCATGTTGCTCGCCGAGCTGCGTTTTGATGCGCTTTGGGATTGACGATGCCGGAAGGTCGCGAACCGGCGCTATAGGCTTCCACGCCGGGGCCGCCGTGGATGGTGGCGAAGGCCTGGGCCATCTGGCTGCGGTTGGAGTTTTCGACGCAGATGAAGAGCAGGCGCCGGGGACTCAGACCGCAAAGCGCTGGAGAGCGAGATAGACGATACCGCCGAGGATCGCGGCGCAGGGCAGGGTGATGATCCAGGAAAGGACGATGCCGATCATCACTTTTGGGTTGGCTTTCCCGGTGGTGAGTCCAATCCCGAAAAGGGATCCGACGGCGACGTGGGTGGTGGAGACGGGCAGACCGAAAAGGCTGGCCGCGATAACGAGGAGGCCGGTGCAGAGGTTGGAGGCGAAGCCCTGGCCGTGATTCATATTGGTGATCTTCTTGCTCATGGTCTCGGCGATTTTACGGGAATGGATGAGGCCGCCGAGCATCATCATGCCGGCGACGGCGAGGAAGCCCCAGGAGACGTTGAGCGTCTTGAGAATGAGGAGCACGGCGACGATCTTGGGGGTGTCGTTCAGGGCGCGGGCAAAGCAGACGACTCCGGCGCTGAGAAAGTGCGCGCCATCCATGATCTGCTGGGTGTCGACGCCGATCATGGAGCCGCGATAACGCTCGGCGCAGGCGCTGGTCTCGGCGAACATGATGCTGTATTCGGGGACGGTGGCCTGGCGGGCGACGGCTGAGGCAGGTTGCGGCATGACCAGGACGCGCTCTTCGCTGCCGATGCAGGCGCACCATTCCTTTTCCACCCCAAACGCTAGCCGGAAGTAGCGCAGACTCAGGTAGAGCATCGCCGCCAATATGATGGCAAGGATGGGGCTGAGAAGGAGTGGAAGGAGGAATCCTTTTTGGAGGGCGGCGAAATTGACTGAATGGCTGGTCGCGAGCAGGCCGCAGCCTACCATCGCGCCAGTCAGAGCGTGGGTGGTGGAGATCGGGAAGCCGGTCACCGTTGCCAGGATCACCGTAAGGGCCGCACCAAGGGCGACGGCGAGGAGGAAATATTCAGACGCGACCAAGGTATCGGGCACGAGGCCTTTGCCGGAGAATTTTTTTAACAGAGCCTGGGCGAGAAAGATTGAGGCGATCGAACCCGCCAACTGCATGGCGGTCGCCCAGGTGAGAGCGGCGCGATAGCTGCACGTCTTGCTGCCGTAGAGGGAGGCGACGCCTTTAAAGTTGTCGTTGGCGCCGTTGGAATAGGCGAGGAAGCAGGCCGCAAGAAAGAGGAGGATGAAAATCATAAGCAGACTACGCGCTTCAAAAGATGACTTGGAGGCGCAGGATGATCTCGTCGAACTGGTCGCTGCCCAGGCCGGGATTAGCCTCCCGGAAATCCGACCAGGTATGAACGTAGTCCGCCATGAGTTTCACGTTGTCGGAATGGATGTAGTAATTGACACCCCCGGTGAAGGAGGAGATACCGTCGTTCCCGAGCTGCCCGGGGTTGAGGTGCTCATACTTGGCCACGGCCTGCAGCTTCTTCGGGAGGATGAAGTAACTGCCCTGGAGATACCAACCGGTGGCAATGAAATTCGGCATGGCCGCGAGGCCGTTGACGACTCGTCCATCGACGTGTTCCTCGAAGTATTCACCGATCAGCTCGAACGGTCCCAACTTGACTGCGGCGTCGAAGCTAAAGGCGTCGCGCTCGTCGGCGCTGGAGAGGACAAAGGAACTTAGCGAGCCATCCGGGTTCACCTTCAGGTTAAGTGAAGGCGAGATATTTGTCCCGGCATCGTCGCGGCTATGGAAATAGTCAGCTCCGAGTTTTAGCTGCGACTCGATGCCGCCGAGCTGACCTTTGAAAGGGAGAAGCTCAAGGCGGCCGACATACATGAATTCGTTGTTATCGTTGTTGTTGAAGTTACGCCCGTTGCCATTGAAGAGTCCGCCGTAGTAGGTCACGAGGTCTTTCTGATCGGGCGAGATAGAGGCAAGAGGCTTGCCCCAGATCATGGCACCAATTTGGCGCTCGGGAGTGATGGCGCCGGTCGGGAGGCTGCGTTCGATGCTGTAGATGAGAGTGTCCGGGGTAAGATTCTCCAGGCCGAAGGGAGCCTTGTATTGGCCGATCTTGATGTTGGCCTCGGGAATGCCGTGCCAGTTGATAAAGATATCGGTTCCGGAGAATTCGGTGCGGTTAGAGTTAGTGACGGTGGTTGTTGCGCCGGTCGTAGCATTGACCGACTTAAGAGCTGTAATGGCGGCGTCGCTTTGCTCGAAGTCGCCTTCTACCTTGAAGTCGAACTGCTCGGCGAAATCCCCACTAAGACTAATGCGCGCGCGACGGAGCCGAAACCGGTCTTTTAGAGCGGTGGCGCCAAAGCGGCCTTCAAAAGCCGAGACATCGCCGCCCTCAAAGTTAGCCTGCATGTAACCGCCGAGGGTGAGCTTGTATTCAGAGCCACCGGGATGCACGTCCACCGGCGGAGGAGTAGGCGCGGCGAAAACGGCTTTGTTGTCATTCCCCGGGGTAACGGTTCGCTGGACGGAGGGAAGGACGGGAGCCAGCGGATCGCGATTGCGGAGCTGGCGAACTTCGCTTTCCAGCTCGTTGTTGCGTTCCTGGAGTTGGCGCACCGCCTTTTCTAATTTCTCCAAACGCGCATTAGCGGGATCGGTGGAATCGGCCCCAAAGGCGGATGACAGAATTGGTAGAGATAAGAAGCAGCAGAGACAGAAGCGGACGACGGAATATCGGAGCATAACTTGGTGATTTTCTAATGCATTTTGGTGTTGTCGAATAACGAATAAAGGGTCATGTCATCAAGATTGCGACACGCGAGAAACTTCATGCTTTTGCCACTTTCGGGGGAAAGAGCCAAAGGAGTTTGCCCTCCGTCCCTGAGACTTCGAGCAGGGCGAGGCCGGCTTTGGACATTTTCGCACGACCGCCGGTCAGTGCGCGGATGACTTCTGAAAAATCTGGTTCGTGGCCGACCAGAAGCAGATTTTCTCCCCGCTGGGCAGCGAGAATTTGCTCTAGTTGGCGAGGCCGGAAACCGGGAGCGAGGAGATTTTCCCGCCGCACGCTGGCCTTGATATGTTGCGCGGCGATATCGGCTGTCTGCGCGGCGCGCGGGAGCGGGCTGGTCAGCACGAAATCGACGCGGACTTTCAACCGCACGAGAAATTGCCCTACCTCGTGCATCTCCTCTCGCCCGCCAGCGGTAAGCGGGCGGTCGTCGTCTCTTCCTTCCCAATCGGGCCAATCGGCTTCGCCATGTCGCAAGAAGTAAAGGCGCATTCTAAAAAGCGAGCGCGGCTCGAGCCAGAATGTAACCGATGAGCCCGGTGGCGGGAAGAGTAAGGACCCAGGCCCAGACGATGCGCTGGACGACGCCCCATTTGACCCCGCTGAATCTTTTCACCGCCCCCACGCCCATGATGGAAGTCGAGATGACGTGGGTGGTGGAAAGCGGGATGCCCCATGAGCTGGCGACCTGGATGATGACGGCGGCACTCGTCTCGGCGGCGAAGCCGTGGACCGGCTGCAGTTTCACCATCTTGTGACCGAGAGTGCGGATGATGCGCCAGCCGCCCGCGGCGGTGCCGGCGGCCATGGTCGTCGCGCAGAGAATCACCACCCAGGTGTTGACCTTGAACTCCGGGGTATGGAGGAAATCCAGGAACGGCGGCAGATGGGCGAACTTGCCGTTGGTCGTGCCGGTGTAGAGGGCGAGGGCGATGATGCCCATGGTTTTTTGGGCGTCGTTAGTGCCGTGGCTGTGGGCCATCCAGGCGGCACTCCCGAGTTGCAGCTTGCCGAAGAGGGAGTGCACGAAATGAGGGGTGAATGGTCGGAGCACGATGAAGAGGATGATCATGAGCAGGGCCCCGAGGAGGAAGCCGATGACGGGCGAAGTGATCATCGGCACGATCACTTTCGGCATGAGGCCGGATTGCCATTTCAAGACCGACCAGTCGCCCCGAGCCGAGGCAACGGCCGCTCCGCTGAGCCCGCCGATGAGGGCGTGACTGGAGCTCGACGGCAAGCCGAGCATCCAGGTGATGAGATTCCAGATGATGGCGCCGATCAGCGCGCAAAGGATCGTGGGCATCGTCACGACGTGGAGGTCGACGATTCCCTTGCCGATGGTGGAAGCGACGGCCGTGCCGGTGAGGGCACCGGTCAGGTTAAAGAAAGCGGCCATCGCGATCGCCTGCCGCGGGGTGAGGACTTTGGTCGAGACGACGGTCGCGATCGCATTGGCAGCGTCGTGGAAGCCGTTGATGTATTCAAAAACGATCGCCGCCAGGACGACGAGGATAAACAGAGTCATGCGAACCGGCGGCGAACGATCCTAGGAATACTTGAGCACGACCTGGAGAATGATGTTGCCCGCGTCGCGGCAGCGGTCGATCACTTTTTCCAGAAGTTCATAAAGGTCGCGCAGAAAGATGATCTGCTTCGGATCGTAATCGCCGTGATACAGATCGCGCAGCAGGTCGAGCTCGAGTTTGTCGGCCTGGCCTTCGATGGATTGGAGGCGGGCATTTTTCTCGCGCGCGGCGGCGGCGTCGGTTCCTTTGCGGAGGGCCTTTACCATGGCCAGGACGGCTTCGGCGGCCTGGTCGAGCAGTTCGAGGTGAGCCTTAAAATCGAGGTCGTGAAGGTCGTCCGGACAAATCAAAATGCGTTCGCCGATTTTCTCCACCGTCTTGGGAATTTTATAGAGCGCGGTGGCGAGGGACTGGATGTCCTCGCGCTCGAACGGGGTGATGAAGGTCTTGCAGAGCTGCTCGGTCAGTTCCTGCGTGATTTCCTTGTCTTTGCGCCGGCTCTTGACGAATTCCTCCAGGCTCTGGGGCGATTCCTTGCGCTCCAGCCGGGCCAGAAGCGCGACAAGGTGGTGCACGCTTTGGTCGGCCTGCTCCGCGCTCGATTCGAGCAGGTTGAAAAATTTCTCGTCGTGTCCGAGCAGCTTCTTAATCGAAAACATGGGCGCGATCCGGCAAAATGTTGCCTGATTGCGCTACTGCAAATCTGGCCGACCGCCAAGCGCAAAGAATCCGCGCCCTTCGGCCTAACGATCTGCGGGTTGGAAAGGCTGGTGCCGAATGTCCTCGGCCGCCGCGGCGTAAACCGCGTCCTCTGCGATGTTGGTCGCGTGGTCGCCGACGCGTTCGAGGTGGCGCGCGATGAACATGAGGTTCAAGTAACCGCGCAGCTGTTCCGGGTCCTGCGCCATCCGCTCGATGAAGCGCCGGCTGGCGTTTGAATTCATCTCGTCGAGCGCTTTGTCGCGCGCCTTCAGGCCGCGCGCCAGCTCGACGTCCTCGTGCACGAAGGCGTCCACGCTGTCCTTGAACATCTTCATCGCATGCTGCCGCATCGGGCCGATCAACTCGATCTCTGGCAGCGCTGGATGGCGGTTTAGCTTACGCGCCTTGCGCGCGATGTTGACCGCCTGGTCGGCCATCCGCTCGAGATTAGAGCAAAGCTTCATGGCCGAGACCACGCGCCGCAGATCCGACGCGACCGGCTGAAAGCGCAGCAGGAGGTCGATCCCATCTTTGTCGACTTGTTTCTCGAGTTGATCAATTTCCTCGTCGTCCGCGATCGCGGTCGCGCACAGGTCGTCATCGCGCGTCAGCAGACCGGTCAGGGCATTGTCGAGGCTGCGCTCGGTCAGGCTGGCCATCATCAGGACATTGTTGCGCAAGGTGGCGAGCGCTTCGTCGAATGTGCCGAGGATATGTTTTGAAATCATGGCGGTGTTTTATCAACCGAAACGGCCGGTGATGTAGTCCTCTGTCTGGCGCTGCGCCGGTTGTGAAAAAATTCTCGGGGTATTTCCGAATTCAATCAGCCGGCCGAGATAAAAGAAAGCCGTGTTGTCCGAGCAGCGACCGGCCTGTTGCATGTTATGCGTCACAATCACGATCGTGTAATCGTTCTTCAGCGTCCGGATGAGTTCCTCCACCTTCGCGGTCGCGATCGGATCGAGGGCGGAGCAGGGTTCATCCATCAGGATGATCTCAGGTTCGACGGCGAGCGCCCGCGCGATACAAAGCCGCTGCTGCTGGCCACCGGAAAGTCCATAGGCGCTGCGGTCGAGCCGATCTTTCACTTCGTCCCAGAGCGCGGCGGAGCGCAGGCTTTTCTCCACTGCTTCGTTGATCCGCGAGCGCTTCGTGACGCCGGCGATGCGCAATCCGTAGGCGATGTTGTCGTAGATCGATTTTGGGAACGGGTTCGATTTTTGGAAAACCATCCCGATGCGGCGGCGCAGATCGACCACGTCAACCGCGGGATCGTTAATGTCGCGGCCTTCGATCATGATCGCTCCCCTAACGATGCGTGAGGCATCGACGAGATCGTTCATCCGGTTGAAACAGCGCAACAAGGTCGTCTTGCCGCAACCAGATGGTCCAATGAACGCCGTCACCGCGCGCGGCGGAATCTGCAGGCTGACCTCGTGCAGGACCTCGTGATTGCCGTAGGCAAAAGTGAGATCGCGCACATCGATCGTGGGTTTGACCTCGTCGTTAGGCGAGAGGGTCTTCGGGTCGACTCGGCTGCCAATTTTCGTTGAGGTGACTTCGGGCATATCGAGCAGGTTTACCATGAGAGGCGACTACGGTGGCGTTCGCGCAGGAGGACAGAGGCGAGCGCGATCAACATCACTAAGAGAAGAAAAACAAAAGCGGCGCCGTATTGCACGCGTTCCGTGTACTCGTTCTGCGGGATCTTCGAGCTGACGACGTAAATGTGATACGGCAGGGCCATCACGCCCTGGAAAAAGAAGTCGGTCCAGTGTTGCACCTGCCACGGCATCTCGTCACGCAAAGCGTAAGCGGCCGTGAACATGATCGGCGCGGTCTCGCCCGCGACGCGCGCGATGCCGAGGATCGACGCGGTCAGGATGCCGGGCAGAGCGTAGGGCAAAACGTTTTTGCGGATCGTTTGCCACTTCGTTGCCCCGAGGGCGAGCGAGCCTTCCCGCAAGCCTTGTGGGACGGCGCGAAGCGACTCTTCGCTCGCCGTGATGATCGCCGGAAGAACCATCAACCCGAGCGTAAACCAACCGGCCAGAAGGGAAACGTTCCAATGAAAGAAAATCACGAAAAGCCCAAAACCGAAGAGGCCGAAAACGATCGAAGGCACGCCGGCGAGATTCAAAATCGCGATCCGGATGAGCCGGATAAAGCGGTTGTTGCGACTGTATTCGCTCAGATAAATCGCGGCGCTGATCCCGATGAAAAGCGCCACCACCATCGAGCCGATGACGAGCAGCGCCGTCCCGACGATGCAGGGCCAGATGCCGCCGGCGGAGTAGGCGACGGTTGTCGGTTCGACCTTGGCGTTCGGATGCTGCGCCTGCCAGGCACGAAACTCGGTGTCGCCTAACGTCATCTTCTTTCCCTCGAAATCGAAGACGAAAAGCGTCTCCGGTTTCTCGGTCAGGAATGCGAGATTCACAAAGGGCGGCTTAGTGGTGAAAACAGTCTGGCCGCCTTTCCAGCCGATCTCGATGAAGATGTAGCTCGTGCAGGCGATGATGAAATAGGTCGCGAGCCGAAAAACCCAGAAAGCGATTTTCTCCGTCCAGCGCGAACGGGCGCGGTAGGCCGGCGAGGCGCCGCGATCGTCGAGGTTGGAAGCGAGGTTAAAACCGGCGGCGGCGAGGGTCGCTTCGTCCATTCTTTTCTCGGTTTCGTCCATGGCCATATCCGCCTAACCAATGCTCATCCGGTAGCGCTGGACGATTTTCTGCGCGGCGTAATTAATCACGAGCGTGATCATGAAAAGGACAAGGCCGACCATGAAGAGCGCGCGGTAATGAATGCTCCCGCGAACCACTTCGCCCATCTCCTGCGCGATGATGCCGGTCATGGTGTGAACCGGCTGGAAAAACGCGCCGATCCCTTCACTGAAATCGGGAATCTCGATTCGGTTTCCCGCGCAGAGGAGCACCACCATCGTCTCGCCGATGACGCGACCGAAGCCGAGCAGGATGGCTGAGATAATTCCGGAGAGCGAAGCCGGGACGAGGATGCGCATGATCGTCTGAAGGCGGTTTGCCCCGAGCGCGTAGGAGGCTTCCTTGAAGCCGCGCGGAACGTTGCGCATTGCGTCCTCCGAGAGGGTGAAAATGGTCGGGATCGCCATCAGCGCGAGCAGGCAACCGGCGGTGAACGCGTTCAGACGTTCCGCGATCGGGAAAAACGAAACCCAACTCAGCCAATGCGCCTGGGAGATGGTGCGGATGGCTTCGCCAACGACCGCGATTCCGAAAAATCCGAGCACGACGGAGGGGATAGCGGCAATGAATTCGATGTACGGTTTGATCAGACTTTTCTCGCTACGGGCGGCGATTTCACTCACGTAAATCGCGGCCGCGACACCGACGGGGACGGCGATGAGAAGCGCGACGAACGAGACCATGAGCGAGCCGACTAACAAGGGCCGGATGCCGTACCAATCCTGCCAAAAACTGGCCGTGATCCAGTCGCGACCAAAAAGGAACGCGGTGATCCCGCGATACCATGGGATCGGCCGGTTCGGATTCCAGCTTTCCAATTGTTGGTAAACGCCCGGCAGAGTGGCGACGAAGCTGCGCACGTCTTCCTTCCAGCCGCGGAATTGTTTGTTCACCGCCGGGCTCGTTAGGCTGGGCGCGCTGTTGAGGAGGCCGGCAAGCTTCGCCGCGACGGCAGAACTGGTCTGGCGAAAGGTCGGCGCGCTGGCCCGCAGGCGGGTGATGGTCGCGGCCTGGTCGACCGGCGGCACGACGACCTGCGCGGCAGCCTGCGGCTGGCCGGCCCGCAGCAACCGCTCCTTTTCCGCGATCATTTCGTCGCGTTTCGCGATGGCTTCCTTCAAGGCCATCGCGTCGTCGTTCAGGTCGGAAACGAGACCGTTCAGGTCGTCGCCCGCATCGCTGAAAGCGGTCGCAAATTGATCAAAAGGCGCGAGGGCGGCCTGCGCCTTTTCGTTAGTCAGGCCGCGCTGCGTCAGGGCTTTGAATTCGCGCAACCGGATGCGATTGAGCGCGCGGTTGAGCTCGGCGTGTTCCCGGGCCTGGGCTCGGATGATGTCGACATATTCGAGCCCGGCGGTGCGATAAACCCGCAGGTTGCGCAGGTTTTCTCCGAAGAAACTGAAGCCTTCGCGGAAAAGAAAAATCGTGATGAGAGCGAGGACAATGATGGCGACAAGTGCGTTGCCACCGAAGAAATATTTGATCGCGCGCTCGGCCACCTGGCGGGAACGGCGGCGCTGGTTTTCGGCGACCGCAGAGGGCAGGAGAGGTGCGGTGACTTCCACCCGCTGAGCATGCAAACGGTCGCTCCGCCGGGCAAAGTTTTTAGTGTTACGTTTGCGTGACGTGGAGCGGCAAGTGCACCTGCACGGTCGTGCCGCGGCCGACCTCGCTCTCCGCCTCGATGCTGCCGCCGTGCAATTGCGCGATGTGCTTCACGATTGAAAGGCCGAGACCCGTCCCTCCAAGTTCACGGTGCCGCGCTTTATCGGCGCGATAAAAGCGTTCGAAAATTCTCGGTAAATCGCGCGCCGGAATTCCGGTCCCTTCGTCGGAAACGCTCAGGGTCATGTGATCGGCGTTGCGGATTGCGCGGACGGTGATGAGTCCGCCGGGACGGGAGTATTTCACGGCGTTATCGAGGAGATTATAGATCACCTCCTGGAGGCGTCCCTCGTCCACGCGGAGCGGCGGCAGATCGTCCGCCGCCTCGAGTTCGGTCCGCAGATTCTTCATGGCGAATTTTCGTTCCCAATCGCGCATGATGCCGCGCAGAAAAGTCGCCGGTCGTACATTTGTGAGATCCAGTTCGACTCCCGGACCTTCGAGGCGGGCCAGGCTCAGGACATCGTCGACGAGCAAGTTAAGGCGATTGGAATGGCGCTCCATCACTTCGAAAATGCGTAGCAGCTCGGCTGGTGGCTGCTTCGGATTTTCGAGCAACGTCTCGAGATAACCGCGCAAGATGGAGAGCGGGGTGCGCAACTCGTGCGAAACGTTGGCGACAAAATCGCGCCGCATCGCCTCTGTTTGCCGTAGTCCGGTGACGTCACGAAAAAGAAGGACCGCGCCGCTCACCTTCCCGGGCTTGTTCTTGATCGGCTCGGCCACCACTTCGAGATGACGCTCTTCCTCCGCGCCGCGGCGGAGCGTGATCGCACCCCGCTGCGCCTCGCCACTGGTGAGCGCTTCGCCTAACAATCGCTCGACCGCCGCCTCTCGCACTGTCTCCAGCAGGGTGCCGTCGGTCCGCTCCGGGTTGACCTGGAAGGCTTCGCGAAAAGCTCGATTCATGAGACGAATCCGCCGCTGTTCATCGGCGACGACGAGACCGTCGGCCAGCGCGCCGACGATAGCCTGGACTCCGAATTCGCCTTCCGCCACTCGCGCGCGGAGTGCGGCTTCGCGCAGGGCAAGGTGCTCGAGCGCGAGCGCGATGCCGCGCATCCGTTCGCTGCCGCCAATGAGAAAAGTTTTCGGGATGCGTTCCGCGGTCACTTCTTTGACCAACTCTTCCAGCTCGCGGCTGGGTTCAACCCAGCCGCTCCAAATACGCCACCAGCTGTAGAGCAAAAGCGCGAGGGCCAGGCCAAAAAGGATCCAGCCCATTTTATTCGCTTATTCGCGCAGGCGATAGCCGAAGCCGCGCACCGTCTCGATCGCGTTCGCCGCTTTCCCGAGCTTCTCGCGCAGGCGGCGGACGTGAGTATCGACCGTCCGCGTATCGATCGCGCTCTCGTAGCCCCAGACTTCGTTCAGCAAACGGTCACGCGCCTGCACTCGGCCGGGACGATGCATCAGCATGCTCAGGAGTTTGAACTCGACCGCGGTCAAGACCACTGGCTTGCCGCCGACCAGGACGCGATGCCGCGCGGAATCGAGTGTGATCGCGCCCCGGGTCAATTTTTCCTCCGCCAATTCATTCGCGCCGCGCCGCAGGATGGCCTTGATCCGCAACAGCATTTCGCGCGGACTGAATGGCTTGGTTACGTAATCATCCGCCCCAAACTCGAGGCCGACGATGCGATCGACCTCCTCCGCTTTCGCAGTCAGCATGATGATTGGAATGTGCGAGGTAAGCGAATCGGTCTTGAGCACCTTGCAAACTTCCAGGCCAGGCATGCGCGGCAACATGAGGTCGAGCACAATCAACGCCGGCGCTTCAGCGCGCGCTTTTTTCACGCCTTCCGCGCCATCGTTCGCGCTGATCGTGGTGAAGCCGCCGGCCTTGCGCAGCTGCATGGTGAGGAGTTCCACGACATCGGGCTCGTCTTCCACGATCAGAATCTTTTTGTTAGGCGAAAGGGTCATGCGGCGGCGGGAAAATCAGTTTATGCCGAAAGCGGGGTGGCTGACAATTTGTGAATCATCGGCGCGCCTAATCGCGCGCTAATTTCACATTGCTGTAACGGCTGGCGCCGGTCACTTCGTCGCCCAGCCAATCCGGCGGCCGAAAGGAGTGGTAGGTTTCAACGTCCGGAAATTCCACTTCGGCCACCATCAGGCCCTCATTCGATCCGCGATAGATGTCGATTTCGATCACGAGTTTTTTCCAGGGGACGTAATAGCGTGTTTTCGTTAGGCGGGCGCCCGCCGTGGCCGGCCAGAGGATGGCGAACTGGGCGAGATTAAGATGGATCTCGCGTTCCTCGCGCGCTCGGGAGGGACCGCGCTTGAAAGTAAGCGTGCAGACCCGGCCCTTCTTCCGCAGACGGACGTGGGACTTGCGGCCAATCACGAGATAACCCTGCGAGATGTCGCTGTGCGCGAAGCGCTCGAGCGCGCGCGGCGCTTTGCGGAGGAGAAATTTTCGCTCGATTTCGAGATGCGGATTTTTCATGGCTGCGGCGGCCTACCAGGGAGGGGACTCGAACCCCTAAGGATTGCTCCACCAGATCCTAAGTCTGGCGCGTCTGCCAATTTCGCCACCCTGGCTGCTGATACTCACGAGGGAAAAACGGTCTAATGAAAATTTTGCTCTTCGCGTGTGCTAGAGAAATCAGGTGCAAGTGAGTGAAACGCGGCGAAATGCCCAAA
>DASXYO010000083.1:0-13566 GCA_036502465.1 Chthoniobacterales bacterium | reverse complement strand
GAGATGAAACTACCGAGCGTCAACGTCCTGAGCGCGATCCTTATCGCCTCCGAAACCGCCCTCGCCCTCACCAGGCGCTCCAAGTCTCGCGCCACCGGGAAAGACCGTTTCACCCTCCCGCTGCTCTGGACAGTCATCGGCCTCAGCATCTGGGCGGCCTTTTACGTGCACGCCGCGTTTCCGCAGGCCGCCATCACCCATCGCCGGAGCGCTTACCTCCTCGGACTTCTCCTTTTCACCGTCGGCCTCATCGTGCGCTGGACTGCGATCATTCATCTCGGCCGTTTCTTTACCGTGAATGTCGCCATCGCCCAGGATCACCAGCTCATCACCACCGGCCCCTATCGCTTCGTCCGCCACCCGTCCTACACCGGCACATTTCTGCTCTTTCTCGGTTACGGCCTTTGCATGTTGAATTTCTTCTCCCTCGCGGTGGTTTTCATTCCGGTCGCGATCGCCTTTCTCTGGCGGATGCATGTCGAGGAGACAGCCCTCCGGGAAGCCTTCGGCGAACGCTATCGCGAGTATGCCGCCCACACCCGGCGCGTGATCCCGTTTATCTACTAGAGCCGCCAGAAACGTCACCCGCCGCCCATTGCGACGACCCGCAATCTGCCAAAACCCGGCTGGAATGCGATTGCCGGACCCCGCAATCGACCCAAACTCGGCTAGGAGCCGATTGTTGGACCCCGCAATCGACCTAAACTCGGCCAGGAGTCGATTGCGTGGCCCCACAATCGATTAAAATCCGGCTAGGAGCCGATTGCGGGCTCAAAATCGGCATATTTCGCCCAAAACATCCGCTTTTTCTCCAATTTCAGTCCCGAATCACAAGAAACTCGCGAATTTGCCCAAAGCCCCATGGAGGGACGGGCGCCGTCCCGTCCGCCTTTGCCAACACTGACAATCGAAACCTCCAGCCAAAAAAAAATTCCAACACCGAAGAAAAGTATTGATAGGCCGTTATCCGGCCGCTAGAAAGGCATCTCAAAACAAGCCCCCGGAAAATCCAAAAGGGGGCATAACCCAAGGAAATAATATGCCTACCTACCAAGCACCTCGCTCCGACGAAGCCCGCCTGAGCGTTCTCGACAAAACCGCCACCGTCGCTCCCGGCGACATCGCCGCCACCCGGCCCTCCATCACCTCGGCCACCCTGGCCGCCGTCACCCCGTTCCTCGCGCTCTTTCGCCCGCTCTACCAGGCGGTCGCCAGCGCCTTGAGCGGGCGCGAAAAAGAAGTGCGCGAGCGCGAAGCCGCCCGCGTCGCCCTCGACACCTACGTGCGCGATTTCTGGGAAGTGCTCAAACGCCGCGCCCACCGGCTCAAACAACCCGCCGAAATCCTCGCCTTCTACGGGCTGCCCCTCGACGGCAACATTCCCGACATCACCACCTTTGCCCAGCTCGTGAACTGGGCCGATAAAATCATCCAGGGCGAGACCGACGCCGTCGCCGCCGGCTATCCCGCCATGGCTAACCCGAGCGCCGCCGAGATTGTCCCCATCCTGGCCAACGCCCGGGTCCAGGACGCCGATGTCCCGCCGGCCGACCGCACCCACGACGACACCCAGGCCGCCGTCGCCGCCCAGCGTGCCACCGCCGACCTCCTCATCGAAGACATCCGGGCCGATCTCCTGAGCAGCCTGCGCCGCCTGGACGCGCCCAGCCAGCGCCGCGTCATGCGCAACTACGGTCTTACGTTCGTTAGTCTGCCCGGCGAACCGGCCGATCCCGGCGAAACCACCCCGCCGGCCGAGCCCCCGCCGGCGTAAGCGGGAAGGGGAAGTTTCCCTTTGGTTACGAATGTTCCGTCTGATTCTGGTTTAGACTCATGACGCAGTAGCGGGCCTCTTGCCCGCTGAATATCGGAGACGAAAGACCGGACGAAACCCGATGGCCGCACAGTCAGGATGCCTGCTGCGATATCGCGCCGTCAGCGTTAGGTGGACTTGAACTCTGTCACCAGTGCTTGCAGGCTGGCCTTGGCATCACCGAATAACATCCGCGTGTTCGGCTTGAAGAAGAGCGGGTTTTCGATCCCGGCGAATCCGGAAGCCATGGAGCGCTTCAGGACGAAGACGGTGTGCGCTTCGTCTACGTTAATGATCGGCATGCCGTAGATCGGGCTTGCAGGATCTTCCCGTGCAGCCGGATTGACGACGTCGTTCGCGCCGATGACGATCGCCACATCCATCGTGGCAATAGTGGGATTGATCGCATCCATTTCGACTAACTGGTCATAAGGGACATCGGCTTCAGCCAGGAGGACATTCATGTGGCCCGGCATCCGCCCTGCGACCGGGTGAATGGCATAACGAACCTCAGCGCCGTTGGCCTCAAGCAAGTCGGCTAGCTCTCGTAAAACATGCTGCGCTTGCGCTACAGCCATGCCATAGCCAGGCACCAGCACAACCTGGGTGGCGGCTTCCAGGACAAAGTAGGCTGACTCTGGCGTGATGGCCTTGGCCTCGCCGGTCACAGCCTCACCCGCGGTCGCGGTGCTCGCGCCAAAGCCGGCAAACAAGACGTTGGTGATCGAGCGATTCATCGCCTTGCACATGATCTGGGTAAGGATGACTCCGCTCGCGCCGACGAGGCAGCCGGCCACGATCAACACGGTGTTCTGGATGATAAATCCTGCCGCCGCGGCCGCCAGGCCAGAGTAACTATTAAGTAAAGCGATGACAACCGGCATATCCGCGCCGCCGATCGGGATTACTGCCAGCACTCCGAGGACAAAAGAGAGAATAATGAGGAGTAGAAAGATTGGGTAGTTGCTCGCCGGGTGCGCGCAGAAGATGGCGCCGCCAAGAAGGACAAGCAGAAACAACCCGGCATTGATCACCTTCTGGTAAGGGAAGAGGACAGGACGGCTCTGCACCTTTTCTGCCAACTTGGCATAGGCGAGCACGCTCCCGGTTAGAGTGACACCTCCAATCAGGATGGCCAGGAAGGTAGGAATCGCCGCCGATAGAACCTGATCCCGATGATTATGATACTCCACCCAGCCGACGAGCAAACTCGACAAGCCACCCGCGCCATTGAAGAGCGCCACCATCTCGGGCATGGCTGTCATCTGCACGCGTTGCGCGGCGACCGCGCCGATGGCGGACCCGATGACCAATCCGACGATGATCCATTGATAGTGAAGGCCGCTTACTAACAAGGTGGCAACGATCGCAATCAGCATCCCCACCGCGGAAAGCAGGTTTCCACGGCGCGCACTCGCCTGTTTCCCGAGCAGCTTGAGCCCCAGAATAAAAAGGATCGCGGCGGCGATGTAGGACCAGTCGATCAGAACGGTCATCTTACTTTTTCTTGCTCTTGAACATGGCCAGCATGCGGTCAGTCACGAGATAGCCGCCGACCACGTTGACCGTGGCGAAGATGACGGCCAACACCCCGAGTGTGGTGGCCACCACGCCACCTTCCGTGCCGGCGGCAATGAGAGCGCCGACGATCGTAATTCCAGAAATCGCATTCGAACCGGACATGAGCGGGGTGTGAAGCTGCGATGGAACTTTCGCGATCAATTCGAAACCGAGGAAGGCAGAGAGGATGAAAATAAAGATCAGGAGAATCATAAGCAGGTATAATTAGACTCGTTAGGCACGGTAGAGTTTCTCGATTGTTTCGTTCACGATCTTCCCGTCGTGGGTCAGGACAGAGTGTTTGAGGATTTCATCGGTTAGATCGATCCGGAAGGTCTTGCTCTCCTTGTCCCAGAAATGTTCGAGAAGGCTGGCCAGGTTATTCGAGTACATTTCGCTCGCGCTCCGGGCGACCTGTCCGGGCAGATTGCGCAGACCGAGCACGCGGACGCCATTTCGTTCTACTGTCTCGTTCGCCTGCGAGCATTCCACGTTGCCGCCGCTCTCCACTGCCATGTCGACGATCACGCTTCCCGGTTGCATCTGGTCGACCATCGCATTGGTGACAATCAGCGGAGCTTTTCGCCCGAAGACCTGTGCCGTCGTGATCACGATGTCGGCCTTGGCGCAATGCTGGGCCATCACCTCGCGTTGTTTCTCCAATTGCTCGGAGGTGAGTTCCCGCGCGTAGCCCTGCGCAGTCTGTCCGGTCTCGCCGAGATCGACTTTGACGAATTTCGCGCCTAACGACTGAACCTGTTCCTCAACCGCCGGCCGCGTGTCGAAGGCTTCGACCCGCCCGCCAAGCCGTCTCGCGGTCGCGATCACCTGCAGACCGGCCACGCCGACGCCAATCACGAAAACGCGGAGCGGCTTGATCGTGCCAGCCGGCGTCATCATCATCGGAAAAATGCGATCAATCGTGGCCGCGGCGGCGATGACGGCCGCGTACCCCGCGAGGCTGGCCTGCGAGCTGAGCACGTCCATCTTTTGCGCAATCGTGATCCGTGGCAGCATCTCGAGGCCGAGCGCGGTCACGCCTGCGGCGGCCAGGGCGCGGACCAGGTCGCGCTCGTTAAAGGCATCGAGCAGGCTGATGTGGATGGAGCCGGTTTTCAGCAGGTTGACTTCGTTTTCCGGCGGCTTGCGAACTCGCAGGACGACATCGGAAGAGCGAAGTGTGCCTGCCCGATCGCTCGTGACCTGCGCTCCGGCTTCCTGATAAGTCTGGTCCGAAATGAAAACCGCCGCACCCAGGCCGGCTTCGACCAGGACCTCCACCTCGAGACCGACCAACCGCTTCACCCCCTCCGGGACGAGAGCGACGCGCGTCTCTCCACTCTCGATTTCCTTTGGAATGAAGATGCGCACGATTCGTCGATGCTAACAATTCAGGCTCGCGGGGCAATCAAAAGCGAAGCCGATTTTCCGGATTCGTTAGGCAGACCGATGCTCCCGAGCCGGCTGGCAGCCGCGATTGCCGCCTGTTCCATCGGCGCCGCGGGGTAGCCGATGATCAGACACTCGCCCAGGTATTGCCGCAGGAAGGGCTCGATGCCGCCGAGCCGTTCGTATTGCCCGGTATGCGCCAGCTCGTGCGCAATGAGCCCGCGCTCTCGCCAGCAATCCGCGCGGATGAAGATCCCGTAGCGCAGGGCGAGCCCGCGCGTCGCCGGCGTAAGAAATTCGACGGCAGCAGCGGCTCTTCGCAAGGTGAGATCGTCGGGCGTCGGGACGCTGGCGAGACAGAGCAAACGCACGCGTTCCGGCGCACGCACGCCCAAGGCACAAGCGTCCGCTGTTTCCTCCTCCGAGAGCGGAACGCCTTCGCGCAGAATGCGCGCCTCGAGCTTTTCCGCCCAACGCGCCGCCAGCGGCACGAGCCGTTCGAACTGCGCGAGCACGAGCTGTCGATTCATAAAGCCGGACTCACTTTAGCCAAAGGCCGCGGAGCCGCGACACGTTTCCTCTTGTCTGTGCCGCGTGCTTCGTCCATTCATCCGCCATGGCCGCGGCGAAGTGCGCTCTCATCACTGGCATCACCGGGCAGGACGGCTCTTATCTCACCGAGCTGCTCCTGGCCAAGGGCTACGCTGTTCACGGCGTCGTTAGGCGGACGAGCAACCTTCTTCGTTCGCGCATTGAACATCTGCGCGGCGACGAATCGATTTACGGTGCACGGCTCTTTCTGCACTACGGCGACCTGACCGACGGGACGACGCTGCGCCGGATTTTTGCCAAGGTGCAGCCGGCCGAGGTTTATCATCTGGCCGGCCAAAGCCACGTTGGTTTGAGTTTCGAAATCCCGGAGTCCACTTCGGAGGAGGTGGCGATGGCGACGTTGCGGCTGCTCGAGATTTGCCGCGACCAGCCGCAGCCGCTGCGCTTCTATCACGCCTCCAGCTCGGAAATTTTCGGGGCGGCGGCCGATTCGCCGCAAACGGAGGAGACGCCCTTTCGACCAGCTAACCCGTATGGCTGCGCGAAGGCTTTCGCGACGCAACTGGCTCGCGTTTACCGGCAGGCCTACGGACTTTTTGTCTGCAACGGCATTCTCTACAATCACGAGTCGCCGCGCCGGGGCGAAAATTTCGTCACGCGTAAGATCGCGCGCGCGGTGGCGCGGATCAGTCGTGGGCTGGAGCAGGAACTGGTGCTCGGCAACACCTCCGCGCGACGCGACTGGGGCCACGCCCAGGATTACGTCGAGGCGATGTGGCGCATGCTGCAACATTCCGAGCCGGATGATTATGTGGTGGCGACAGGGGAAACGCACTCCGTCCAGGAATTCGTCGAGGCGGCCTTTGCGGTCGTCGATTTACCGCCCGAAAAACACGTGAAACACGACGTCTCCCTCAAGCGGCCTAACGAGCCCTCGAAGCTGGTCGGTTCGCCCGAAAAGATCCGCCGCGTCCTCGGCTGGAAGCCGCAAATAGCGTTCGCCGCGCTGGTGCGCGAAATGGTGGAAGCGGAGTTGGCGGCGCTCGCCTGAGCGCGCCTTGCGCTTTGATTGCCCGGTCCTACTATCACGCGTGAAAAAAATCGAGGCGATCGTGAAGCCCTTCAAGATGGAGGATGTGAAGGACGCGCTGGCCGAGATCGGCGTCGAAGGAATGACGGTGAGCGAGGTGAAAGGCTTCGGACGCCAGAAAGGGCACACGGAAATTTATCGCGGGAGCGAATACACGGTGGATTTCCTGCCGAAGGTGAAGTTTGAAGTTGTCCTGACCGACGATCGCGCCCAGCGGGCGGTGGAAGTGATCACCCAGGCGGCCAAAACCGGAAAAATCGGTGATGGCAAGGTCTTCGTTAGCGATGTCGAACAGGCCATCCGCATCCGGACGGATGAACGCGGCGCGGAAGCGATTTAGCGATCGGACGGACTTCGATTTTCACCCTATATGAATGATTATCTCCTTTCTGTTTTGCTCGGCGTGATTGAGGGACTGACCGAGTTTTTGCCGGTCAGCTCGACGGCTCACTTGCGGATCGCGGAAGCGCTCCTGCAGATCGATCTGAAGGATGGCTACTGGAAGATGTACAGCATCGTCATCCAACTCGGCGCGATCCTTGCCCTAACGGCGTTTTTCTGGCGTCGAATCCTGAAATTCCTTGCGACTTTCCCGCGCGGGGAAAGGGGTGACCGGACTTTCCTTACTCATCCCCTCAGCCTGATCGCGATCGCTTTTCTCGTGACTGCGATCCCGGCTTTTCTCCTCACGAAATTGATCGGCAAGAACCTGGAGAATCTGCACGTCATGGCGTGGGCGCTTCTTGTCGGCGGCGTCATCATGTGGGTGGTCGATGCCATTTTCGTTAGGCCGCGAATCCAGCGAATGGAGGATGCAAATCTTCCGACCGCCATCTGGATCGGCGCCGTGCAGGTGCTCTCGGCAGTTTTTCCCGGAACTTCGCGTTCCATGTGCACGATCGCCGCCGGGCAGGTGGCCGGTATGTCGCGTGAGGCGGCGCTGGAGTTTTCGTTCTTCCTTTCCATCCCGACGATGTTTGTCGCGACCGGTTATGATCTGCTCAAGACGATCAAACCGCATGCCGCGACCGAGGCGATCGCTCCGCTCGCGATGACGCCGCATCTCTGGGTTGTGCTCGCAATCGGATTCGTGACCGCGTTTATCGTCGCCTTCGCGGTTGTGGCGTGGTTTCTCCACTGGGTGCGGCGGCATGGCTTCACGCCGTTCGCTATCTACCGCATCGTCCTGGGAATCGCGCTTCTCTTTGCTCTCGGGCGCGGATTGCTTGGCCGTTGAGGCGAATCGAGCTAAACTCCCGCCGTGCAGACACAGACCATGTTACCCGATCTCCAGAGCTGCGTGCTGTGTGAGGATGTGCGTTGCGAATTCAACGGCATGCAGACGCTCGTCGGCGTGCTCAACATCGTGCCGACCCCGAAGCTGCCGGTAAATTACATGCGGCTCTGCATCTGGACGCGCTGGTGCAGCGGCGCCGGCCGTTTCCATCAACGCTCGAAAATCGTCGGACCGGACGATAACCAGACGATCGCGCAGGCGGAGGTCGATTTCGATCTCAAGGAAATGGAAGGTCACGCGACCAACGTCCATTATTTTGGCGGAGTGCAGTTCCAGCAGTTCGGATTGCATCACGTCGAGATCTATCTCGGCGATGAATTGAAGCTGCGGTTTCCGCTGCCCGTTATCCAGGTTAAGACGGCCTGAAGAAATTCCGAAGAACGCGCCGGCGTTGTAGAGTGCGGGACAACAAAACCAGCTTGCGCCCTCGGGTCGCCATCCTATCTTCGGGCGCGGTGGCCGCGGACTTCTGGTGAAGCTTCCGGCGACCTCTTCTCAACCGCGAAACGCGATGGCAAACACGATACTGGTCGGCGCGCAATGGGGCGATGAAGGCAAGGGCAAGATCATCGATGTCCTGACCGGCAACGCCGACATCGTCGTTCGCAGCCAGGGCGGAAATAACGCCGGCCACACCGTCATCCAGGGCGGCAAAAAATACGTCCTTCATCTCATTCCCTCCGGCATCTTGCGCCGCGGAAAAATGTGCGTCATCGGCAACGGCGTCGTGATCGATCCGGTCGCGCTCGTAGGCGAAATCGATGGCCTGCGCAAAGTCGGGGTGAAGATCGGGAAGAACCTGCTCATCAGCGATTGTGCACATCTCGTTTTGCCTTACCACCGCGCGCTCGACGAACAGCGCGAGCAGCGCCAGGGCCACGCGAAAATTGGCACGACCAAACGGGGGATCGGACCCGCCTACGGGGACAAGGCGGCGCGGACGGGACTGCGCATCGCCGATCTGATGCAGCCCGACCTTTTCACGAAAAAGCTCGAGGCGAAGATGCGGGAAAATAACAGCATCCTGAAAGCGCTCGGCGCACGTCCGATTTCTTTCGCCAAGGTGAATCGCGATTTCCTCGCCGCGGGGGAGAAATTGCGACCGTTCGTGGCCAACACAGTCGTCTATTTGCATCGCGCATTGCAGCAGGGGAAAGAGATTTTGTTCGAGGGCGCACAGGGCACTTTCCTCGACATCGATCACGGCACATATCCTTACGTCACTTCCTCAAACACCACGGCCGGCGGCGCCTGCACCGGCACCGGCGTGCCGCCGCATCGGATGGATCGCGTGCTCGGCGTGATGAAGGCCTACACGACGCGCGTCGGTGAAGGCTCCCTCCCGACCGAAGACCCGTTGATCGCCGGAATGCTGCACGACATGGGGCGGGAATTTGGCGCGACCACCGGGCGCGCGCGACGCTGTGGATGGTTCGACGCGGTCGCGACTCGTTATGCCGCGATGATCAATGGCATCGACGAGCTCGCCATCACCAATCTCGACGGACTCGATACGGTCGACCTAATCAAAGTTTGCGTGGCCTACAAACTCGATGGGAAAAAACTCGAGGTGCCGCCGAGCGACGCCGCAAAACTGAATCGCTGCAAGCCGGTCTACCTCGAATTTCCCGGCTGGAAGAAATCGACCGAGAAGGCAAAGAAGCTCTCCGATTTGCCGAAGGAAGCGCGCGATTACGCGCAGAAGATTGCCGAACTGACCGGCGCTCGCCTAACGATGATCAGCGTCGGTCCGGCCCGTGGCCAGACGTTGATGCTCTGACCATGGTCGCTCCGTCCAAGGCGATTCCTCGCCACGTCGCGATCATCATGGATGGCAACGGTCGCTGGGCCAAGGAACGCGGCCTGCCGCGGATCAAGGGCCACGAAAAAGGCGCCGACGCCGTGCGAGCCTGCGTCGAAGGCTGCGGCGATCTGCGCATCGAGTATCTCACTCTCTACGCGTTTTCCGCCGAGAACTGGCAACGCCCGAAAACGGAAGTCTTCGCCCTCATGAATCTGCTCGAGCGTTTCCTAAAAGAGAAAACGCCGGAGCTGGTGGAAAAAAATGTCCGGCTCCAGGCGATCGGTCGCCTAACGGATTTGCCGGAGGCCTGCCAGAAGCAGCTCCACAAGTCGATCGAGCAGACGTCGAACAATCACGGCCTAACGTTGATTCTCGCGCTCAGTTACGGCGGCCGGCTGGAAATCATCGACGGGATCAAGAGCCTCTTCCACGAGATCGAGCTTGGACACATCGATCCCGCGATGATCGATGTCGAGATGTTCAGCAAACATCTCTACACCCGCTACTATCCCGATCCGGATCTGCTCATCCGCACCTCCGGCGAGATGCGCATTTCTAATTTTCTTCTCTGGCAACTCTCCTACACCGAGATGTATGTGACCCCGAAACTCTGGCCGGACTTTGGCAAGGAAGATCTCCTCGAAGCGGTCCATGAATTCGGCCGCCGCCAGCGCCGCTACGGTGGCGTCTGATTAGATAAACGCTTCCGCGACCGAATCAGCCAGGAAGCGGCCTTTTTGCGTCAACACGTAGCGCTCGTCCTGCGGCAACATCAAACCCAGCCGGACAAATTCTTCCACTTCGTTAGGCCGATCGTTTACCCACTCGGCAGGAATACCGGAGTTGGTCCGGAGCGAGAGAGCAATCGATTCCGAGCGCTTCATTTGCGGCGTCAGAATCTCGTCGCCGGTCGACGCCGACGTGCCACCTAACAAACGGTCGGCATAGGCGCGATAATCGGAAACGTTCTGCCAGCGACGCAACCCGACGGTCGATACCGCGCTCGGCCCGAGACCAAGATAATCGCTCCCCGTCCAATAGGCGCGATTATGGACCGACTCGAAACCGGGCCGGGCATAATTCGAGACTTCGTAATGCTCGAAGCCCGCCTCGCCTAACAATTGATCCGTTCGCGCAAAAAAATCCGCGTCCGCTTCGGCGTCCGTCTGAAATTCGCCCCGGGCGTGGCGAAGAAAAAATTCGGTATCCTCCTCGTAGGTCAGGCAATAGGTGGAAATATGATTGGGCTTGAGTGCCAGCGCGCGCTGCAAGGTCGCCTCCCATTGCGCGAGCGTCTGGCCGGGAAGGCCAAACATGAGGTCGAGATTGAGATTCTCGAATCCGGCGCGGCGCAGCAAGGCGAAGGAAGCTTCCGCCTGCGCCGCCGAATGCTCGCGGCCGAGCAGTTGGAGCAAACCGTCATCAAAGGACTGCACGCCGAGGCTGATCCGGTTCACCCCACGCACGCGCAAAAGTTGCGCCTTTCGTTCCGAAACGCTGCCGGGATTGGCTTCGAAGGTCCACTCCTCGACTTCGGACAGATCCAGTTGCGCATGAAAGCCGTCGAGAAGGAATTCGAGCTGATCGGTCGTTAGGGCGGTGGGCGTGCCGCCGCCGAAAAAAATCGTCTCCGGGCGCAGCTCATGACCTTTCAATTCCGTCACCAGTGCCTCGCAAAAACGCGCCGCCTGAGCGGGATCGGCCCGCTCCTTGTAAAAGGCGCAATATGGACAAATCCGGGCGCAAAACGGAATGTGCACATAGATGTGCCGGACCGCGCCGGCGGTCGCCGCGGAGTTGTCATTCGTCCCCTCGCCCATAGAGTCCACCATCGTCGCTCGCCTCTTTCGCTCAATTGCTTTTCTGGTCGCCGGCGTCGGGTGCGCAGCCGCGCAGGGCCTTCCGCCCCCGCCGTCACCGCCCCCCACGCCCACTCCTTCGATCGTTTACCGCGCGTATAACCCGGACGCGATCCACAACTATCGGGCCGATCCTCAACTCGTTAGGCGGATGACCAACGCGCTCATTCTGTCGGTCACCCGCCAGCCCGATATCGCGAGCGCATGGCGTTCACTGGTCAAACCTAACGACCGCATCGGAATCAAGATCTCGGCCGCGGGCGGCGAACTTTTCACCACCCACCGCGAGATCGTGAACACGATCGTGGACGGCCTCGTCGCCGCTGGGCATTCCCGCCGCGACATTATCGTCTGGGACAAATCGCTCGGCGGAATCAGTGAAGCCGGCTACACCGGAAACGAGGGTTACCAATTAAAATCGATCCCCCCGCGCGACGGCTACGACCCGAAGGCGATCATCTCGGAACCGTTTCTCGGGAATCTCATCTGGGGCGATTTCGAGTACGCCGGCGGACGCGGCGTCCAGGTGCCGATCCTGAGCGAAACCGAGAACACCAGCAGCGTGAGTCATCTCTCGAAAATCGTCGCCAACGAAGTGACGAAAATCATCAACGTGCCGGTCTTGAGTGACAGCGTGCGGAACGGCATCGCCGGCTGCCTTTACAACGTCACCATTCCGAACATCGACAACTGGCGGCGCTTCGGCGTTCCGCTCGATTTCGGCGCCTCCAGCATCCCGGAAATTTATAACGATCCGCACATCGGGCAAAAGGTCGTGCTCAACCTGATGGACGGACTTCTCGCGCAATACGCCGGCGGCCCGGAATCGCAGCCCGGATATGCTTTTCCCTTTGCCACCCTTTACGCGAGCAAAGACCCGGTCGCGATCGATGCCATCGTGCTCCGCCATCTCGAGGAATGGCGCAAGAAGCGCAAAGTGCCGCCGATCAAACGACTCGGCGCCCACGTCCAGGTGGCGGGAGAATTCGGCCTCGGAAATGCCGACCTTTCGCGGATCGTGATTCGCGACGTCGGGCCGTGAAAGCGATCCTCAAATCAGTTTCGCGATCGTTTTACCTGACGATCAAGTTTTTGCCGCGCGCGTTGCGCGAACCGGTCAGCCTCGCCTACCTCCTCGCGCGCGCGACCGACACGTTGGCGGACACGGCGCCGATCCCGGCCGTCCTGCGCCTAACGATCCTGCGGGATTTCGCGCAAGTTATCGCGGGCGAGCAGAATTTCAACGCGGTCGAGGAATCGCTGCGCGATTTCGCGACCCGTCAAAGCGATCCGGCTGAGCGCAAACTGATCGAGAACCTGCGCGGCTGCATCGACTGGCTGGCCGGGCTCGGGCCCGCAGACCAGGCCGACATCCGCGCCGTCCTGAAAACGATCGTTAGGGGACAGGAACTCGACCTGGAAAGATTCGGCGACCCGGCGACGGCCCAACCGCTGCGCAGCGCGGCCGAGCTGAATGAATACACCTACCTCGTGGCCGGCTGCGTCGGCGAGTTCTGGACCGGGCTCGGGTTTCGGCACCTTTCGAAATTTGCCACCCGGTCGCCCGTCGAAATGACGGAACTCGGAATCCGTTATGGCGAAGGGTTGCAGTTGATCAACCTCCTCCGCGATCGCGCGGCTGACGCTGCCGCCGGTCGCGGCTACCTTCCTTCTGAGGAACTGGCGCAGTCTTCGGTCGAGGAGGTTTTCGCGCGCTGGCTCGAACAGGCGGAGAAAAAGATTGGACTCGGAATCAATTATTGCTCCAGCCTAACGAGTTGGCGAATCCGTTACGCCAGCGCGCTGCCGGCCTTGATCGGCGCCCGCACCATCGCGCTCCTGCGCGCGGCCGGCCCCGCTTCGCCCAAGGTGAAGGTGCCGCGGAAAGAGGTGCGTCGCATTCTCGCCGCGGCCTTGCCCGCGGCTCTCTCCCCGCGCGCGCTTCAAGCCCTCTTCCAGCGCCTCCTCGCCGCGCCTCGTTAGGCAAAATTGCGCGCCGCGCGTTTTCTCTTTCCGGGGAGCACAGGCCGCTGGCCGGTGTCTACCTGCGTGCTGCGCGATTGCTCGAGCTGGCGGAGAGAAAAAATCTCGTGCTGCGTTTGCGGCGTCGGCCCGGCCAGTTCATCGCGGAAGGGGCGAATCTCGCCGACGTCGTCTTCAAGGATGGCGCCGAGAATTTTGTCATCCGGGAGATCCGGCAGC
>DASXYO010000082.1:0-6621 GCA_036502465.1 Chthoniobacterales bacterium | reverse complement strand
GGGGCGATGTCGGTGGTGAGCGGGCCGAGGGTGTAGAAGGGCGCTTCGTGGCACCACTCGATCTGTTTTTCCATGTTCTCTTTGATCAAGTGCATGGGGACGTGGCCGGGGCCTTCGTTCATGACTTGAACGCCCTTCGCCCAGGCGCGGGTGGTGAGGTCGCCTTGCACTTTGAGCTCGGCGAATTGTGCTTCGTCGTTGGCGTCGGCGATGGAGCCGGGGCGGAGTCCGTCGCCGATCGAGAAGCTGACGTCGTAGGCGGCCATGATGTCGCAGATGTCGTCCCAATGTTCATACAAGAAGCTTTCCTTGTGATGGGTGAGGCACCATTTCGCCATGATGGAGCCGCCGCGGCTGACGATGCCGGTCATGCGGCGCGCGGTCATGGGGACGAAGCGGAGGAGGACGCCGGCGTGGATGGTGAAGTAATCGACGCCTTGCTCGGCCTGCTCGATGAGGGTGTCGCGGAAGATTTCCCAAGTGAGGTCTTCGGCGCGGCCGTTCACTTTCTCGAGAGCCTGGTAGATGGGGACGGTGCCGATGGGGACGGGCGAGTTGCGGATGATCCAATCGCGGGTGGCGTGGATGTTCTTGCCGGTGGAGAGGTCCATGACGGTGTCGGCGCCCCACTTGGTGGCCCAACGCATTTTCTCGACTTCTTCTTCGATGCTGCTGGCGACGGCGCTGTTGCCGATGTTGGCGTTGATTTTGACGAGGAAATTGCGGCCGATGATCATCGGCTCGAGCTCGGGGTGGTTGATGTTGGCGGGGATGATGGCGCGGCCGCGGGCGACTTCGGCCCGGACGAATTCGGGAGTAATTTCCTGGGGGATGGATGCGCCAAAGGATTCGCCAACGTGCTGGTGGAAAGTAGAGCTAGCTTCCAGCTTGCTCCCTCTTGGAGGTTGCAAGCTGGAAGCTTGCGCTACCCTGTGGTTTTCTCGGATGGCAATAAACTCCATCTCGGGGGTGATGATGCCCTGGCGGGCATACCAAAGTTGCGTGACCGGATGATTCGCGGATGCGCGGAGCGGCTTGCGTTTGGTGCCGATGAAATGGTCGAGGCGGTTCTTGCGCTCGGCGCTGCTGGCGAATTCTTCGTGGCCGCGCGTGAGGTAGCCATTGTCTTCGGGCTTGATCTCGCGGCCTTCGTACTCGGCCACGTCCCCTCGCCCGCTGATCCATTTCTCGCGCAAAGCCGGGATGCCTTTGCTTGAATCCCCGCTAAAATTCGGATCGCCCCACGGGCCGCCAGTGTCGTAGACGCGGACCGGTTCGTTCGGTTCGAGATTGCCGGAGAAATCTTTCGTCGGCGCGAGGCTGATCTCGCGCATGGGGACATGCACATCGGGATGGATCTCGCCTTCTACGTAAACGCGCCGGCTGTTCGGCATGATGTAGTCGGAGGATTTGGGTTCGAGTGAGTCTTTATCTGCGATCATGAGGATTTTCGTTTTCAAACTCGCAAGCTGGAAGCTCGCGCTACCATAAAAGAGCCATGCGCGGAAACGCACAGCTGAAAACTCAAACTCCTCGCTCCCTACGGCGGCATTACCCGCTTCAGGTTTAAGGGGTCGTCCGATCATTCTCGGACCTCTCAGCCGTTGGGCTCCCCCGCAGTTGTTTCACGATGGGGGAACGCGGGGGCGAAGTCAATCCCCGCGCCCGCAGCGCGCACCGGGTTTGTGCGCCCTGCTGGCGAAGGGTGAGCTGGAGGGAGACGCTATTCTTTCTTCTGCGCGGCCGAACTTTCGCCGGCTTGCAGGGTATTAGTATGGAAGATGGCGAGCCATTTGCCTTTCTCCATTTTCCAGACGGAGCCGGCGTTGTAGGTGCCGGAAGCGTCCTTGCCGTCGAAGGTGCCTTCGAGGGTGACGACGTAGCTCGTGACCACGACGTCTTTCTCATCGGAGTGGCTCTTGAAATCGCTGATCTTGAACGATTTCATGTCCCACTTCTTCATGTCGGACATTTCCTTCGCCATGTCGGCAATGCCGTCGGCGTAAACGCCGACCATGTCGTGATCGACCGCCTTTTGAAAGGCGGCCTCGTCTTTGTCTTTGAAGGCCTGCCAGGCGGATTTTTCTTTCTCCATCATCGCGTCGTTATCAGGCGCGGCGATGGAAACGGCGATCGTCGTCAGTAACGCGACCATTGTGTAAGTCATTAGCTTTCTCATAGATGCTCCTTTGGTTGGTTAGTCCAAGCAGAGTGAACGCCGTACGCGCGCTGGTCAAATCGGATCTGGATTCGCGGCCGGAGCAGACCAGATTCAGTGGACGAAGCGATCGGGCGCGGCAAAGGTGACCGCGCAGGTGTCGGAGCGGCCGTGGTCGTCGAGCGCGATCACCTTGTAGCTGCCGGCTTTCGGTTGCCAGGAGAGCGGCGCGCCGCGCCGGCTGGTGCCAAGGAAGACGTGGTCGGCGAACCAGTAGATTTGTTTCACGTCGGGCTCGGTTTCGGCCTGCAAACTGAGTGCGCGCTCCGTGCTGGCGTCTTCATCCAACGAATAGGTGGTGTTGCTCTTCGGTGAAACGATTCGCGGAGCCTGACCGCGGCGGGCGAGCGCTTCCACGCCGGACCCAGGCAGAAATGGCGGCGGCGTGCGGCGCGGCAGGCCGGCCTGGTCGAAGAGCGCGAGCAGGTCGGAAGGCCAAAACTCGAAGACTTCCCGCCGGGTCGCCGGAGTTGCGTCCTCGGCGTTGACCCGCAAACCGGAGGCGACATCGATCAGGATCTCGCGATGGATCCGGCATTGGCTGATCGGCGAGACGCCCGGGATGAACCAGCCGCTGATCCGATGCGGGCAGGCATCGGTCGGGAGTTGACCGGAAACGGCGCAGAACTCGACCTGGCGGAGGTTGGCGTTCGGCGGCGGCGTGTGGCGTTTCGGGCACGCGTAGCCGTCGGCGCGGAGTGCATCGACGATTTGAAAGAGAAGCGGGGCGGCGCCCGTGCGACCGACGAACGCGGGGTTACCTTTGCCATCGAAATTGCCTACCCAGACCGCGAGCACGTAATGATCGAAGACCGCAACCGACCAGGCGTCGCGGAAGCCCTGTGACGTTCCGGTTTTCCAAAAAATGGCGTCCTCCGCGCGACCACCACTCATGCCGGGACGCGAAATCTGAGCGAGCATTTCGAGAGTGAGGAAGGCGGCCTCGGGACTAACGAGTCGTCCCTCTAGCGGCGGTCTATGACCGTCGTCCCCAGAGATCACTCGCCGCAACAGCCGCAACTCGCCATTGTTCGCCAGTAGGGCATAAAGCCTAACGAGATCCTGCATCGTGACGTCGGCGCCGCCGAGCGGGAGAGCGAGCCCGTAGAATTTTTCATCCCGCGGCAGGTTCACGCCCGCGCGTTGCAGGAAACCGTAGAGGGTCGGCTCATGCAGCTCGGAAGCGAGCGTGACGGCGGGAATGTTGCGGCTGCGGGCGAGTGCATCGGTCGCCTTGATCGGCCCGACGAATTCACGATCGAAATTCTCCGGGTCGAATGCGCCGAAACTGCGCGGCGCGTCCTTCAGCATGGTGAGCGGGTGGATTAGCCCCTGATCGAGCGCGAGCGCATAAACGAACGGCTTCAAGGTCGAACCGGGCGAGCGCGGGCTGCGGGTGCCGTCGACCTGGCCGTCGATCGAGGCATCCGAAAAATCGGCCGACCCGACCTGGGCGAGAATTTCCATCTCGCGGGTGTCGATCAACATGGCGGCGGCGTTGCGAATGCCTCGCGAGGAGTTGGCCGCGACGTAACCGGCGATCCGGCGCTCGACCAACTGTTGGAGCGCAAGATCGAGCGTCGTGTGAATATCGCCGCTCTCCGATTCGCGCAGCACTTCCGTCGTGAAATGCGGTGCGAGGAGATTCTGGCGCGCCTTCGCCTGCGCGCTGAAGTCGGTATCGGTCGCGTCGTCACCATTCGTTAGGCGAGCGAGCAGGCGATTGCGCGCGGGCGCGATCGCCATATTGGCCTGCGCGGTTTTCAAAGCCCGGCGCGATGGACTCTGCGGGACGACGCTAAGCGCGATCGCTTCGTGCCGGGTGAGATGAAGCGCGTCCTTGCCGAAGTAGATTTCGCTGGCCGCGCCGATGCCCTCGATGTTGCGTCCGTAAGGCGCGAGATTGAGATAGGCCTCGAGCAACTGCTCCTTGCTGTAGTGGCGCTCCAGCTCGAGCGCGCGCCACATCTGCTCGCATTTCCCACGGACGGTGCGCGACTGGATGTGAAAGCGGAGCCGGGCCAATTGCATCGTGATCGTGGAAGCGCCACCGCGTCGCTGGCCGAGCGCGAAATGGAAGGCGGCGCGGGCTGTCGCGATCGGATTGATCCCGGGGTGATCTTCGAAGAAGCGATCTTCCTGGAGGAGGGTCGCGTGAACGAGATCCGGCGAGATCTGCGCGAGCGGCGTGAAGATCCGGTATTTCTGATCCGCGCTCAGGGTGACGTGGAGAAGCTTGCCGCGACGATCGAAAACACGACGTGAGAAAGTGATCCCTTCGAGGAGAGGTGGCTTCGGCAGGGAGAGCCAGACGCATCCCAGCGTCACGAGAATCCCAAGAACCGCGGCGGCGATTCCGGGGAGCGCACGCGACTCGCGTGTCGGTCTCGGCGACTCGCCGAGACGAATTTGTCCCCCTGCGGTTAATCGACGAAGACGAAAGTTCGCAATGGCGAGTCGCCATCGCCAGCACGCGAGTCGCGTGCGCTCCCCAGAAGTTGCCGCGACGCGGTTCTTCATTTCGCCTCCACCACCATGATTTTGCCAGCGGTTCCGCGAGCGTTGATCCCACGTTCGTACATCGATTCGGCAAACGGCGGTGGCACGACAAACTCGCCCCGATTGCACGGCTTAATCTGATACGTGATCGTCTTGACGCTCGTGCCGACGCTGCCGAAAAAGACAGCCCGGTCTTCCCGCACTTCGACGTAATCGCAGCCGGCGCGGTTCACCCCGGGGCTCAACGAGCTATCGACAACCTCGAATCCTCCAGGAAGCAGATCGGTGATCGCGGTATTGGTGACTTCGTCCCGGCCAAGACTGCGGACCTGCAGGCGCACGGTGAGCGGCTCGCCAAGTCGCGCGGTCGTTGTGGGATGGCCAGCGGAATCGAGTAGCTCGCGATAGATTTCGAGCCCGCGCGCGATCGGCTCCGCAGAAACATGCCGGTCGAATCCTGCTTCGACGATTTGATAGAAAGCGCCGAGTCCTTTCGGCGGCGGCTCAGCAGTGAAACGCAGCGCGGCCGCATCCGGCGAAAACCCGACCCGCCTAACGAGTTTGCCGATTGCCTCGAGCGGTGTTTCGCGTTTCTCGCGGTTGAGTTCGACGATCCGCAGCTCGGGCGGGTTCGCCGCGATCTGTTGCGAGAGACTCTTCAACGCCAGGATCGCGTAAGCGGCGGATAGGGTATTGAACTCCCCTCGCCCAATCGGCCCAGTCAGCACCTGCAAATCCTCCGCCGACATCTGCCTGAGCAGGTCGGGAAAATGACGCGCCACGATCGCGATGTATTGCGCATCGGCCCCGAGTGGCTGGTAGAAGTCGCAGCTCTCTTCGGGCTCGTGTTTGCCTAACCGATAGGCACCGATCAGCCGCTGCGCCTCATCATCCTTGCGCAGGAGCGACCACGCTCCGGCGAGATAGACGCCGGTCAGGTCGCTCTCCCACTTCTTCGCCTGATTTTTGTCCAGGTAGTCGGTGAGGTTGAGGATGTAGTTGGTCGTGATGACCTCCGAGCGGGTCAGGACGTAGATGGCGTAGGCGATGGTGCGCGCCTCGGTGAGATTCTCCGGTTGGCGCGCCACCATGGTTTGCAGATGGCGTAGCGCGCTTTGCAGGATGTCGTTAGGCGGAGGAAATCCGGCGGCTTTCGCCTCGACCAGAAAATGCGTGACATAGACCGAAATGAAGTCTGTCCCCTGGCTCGCTTCAGCTGACCAGTAACCAAACGCGCCTTGATCGTTCTGCCGCCGCCGATGAGTGGCGAAGGTCTTTTCGAGCTGCGCATTCACTTCCTCACGGCTCAGGCCGAAGTCCGCTTCATCGGCGAGAAGCAGACGCGAAAAGGACGCGCTCGTGATCTGCTCGCTGCAGCCGTTCGGATAATTCTTCAGATAGAAATCGAGTCCGCGGGCGAGCCCGAGCGGAAGCGCGGAGACCGTCGCCTCGAGCTGGCGATATTCCGAATACATCTCGCGCTCCACCGGCAACTCGAAATTCTTACCGGTGAAATTCCCCCCGCGCACGGCGGTCATGAAAGGCACCGGCGGGCGGACACTGAGAGTCGCGCGTCGCGTGCTCTGCTCACCACCGCTAACGAAGGCATGGAAGGTGAGGCTGGCCGCGCCGACCTGGTCTTTTGCCAGTATGGTGAAGGTCGCGGTCGTTTCGCGGCCTTCGGCGATGTGCAGCGGCTGCGCGGGCCCGCGCACGATTTCCAATTGTGCGGAAGGTTCAGCCGTTAGGGCAACTTCGGCGTGTTCACCTGAGCCGGTCACATTGTTCGCGACGGTGACGCCGACCTCGAAGCGATCGCCCGGCGCCACCATCGTCGGCACGCTGGGCGTGATGACAAACGGCCCCCTAACGATCGCGTCTTTCTCCGCCGAACCCGCTTCATC
>DASXYO010000081.1:0-7169 GCA_036502465.1 Chthoniobacterales bacterium | reverse complement strand
AGGACCACTGGGTCTTCGCCATCACCGTGCGAGATGGCAAAGTGACGAACATCCAGGAGTATGTTGACACCCAGGCACTGGCGCGGGCTTCCGAGACGGCGGGATGGAGATAAGAGTCAGGTAACAATGAAAACAGTTCTTTACGGCACCCGTAGTAAAAGTTCTGCTGATCGGTGAAGATGCGCGCGAATGGGGGAAGTGGGGGGAGCGCTTGCGGGTTGACATTTTCGAGTGGTGTTTGGTGGGCTCGAATTCGCCATGGACGCAAAGCGCGGTTGGAGTTTGCGGAGGCGACCTAGGGCGCGGGCCGGACCTCTGGTCGTCCGCGATTTGCGCTGAAGCGCGCGCCGGTATTCGGGTGCTGGGTATTATTAAGATTACTTGGACTCCGCACGGGCGGGACCACGATTTTGCCGCCCGCGGTCGGAGCCACTGTGTCGAGCAGGGCGAGTAACTGGTCTGTGTTGCGGACGCGCACCACATCGCCCTGCCGCTTCCGGGCGGTGATGCCGCCGCCGGAAGGGACGCTGCTCGATGGGAGAGCAGAAGCAGTGATGGGAGAATTCGTGAAAGGCGGGGCATTCACGAGTGGCTGCGGATTGTTCGCCCCGGCACCGGCAAAGGTGCCGGTCGTCGAGCCATTGCCGCCGGAGCCGGTATAGTTGGCATTCGGAAAGTCCCCGCTGAAGCCGGTGTAAACGTCGGCCGGTATCGTGCCGCCGATGGTGACGACGACGTTATTGGAAATCGTGATCGTGTTTCCCGCGAGGGTCTTCGTGCCGGTGCCGCCGAGGGTGACGTTCGAGACAAAGTTAATCTGTCCGTTGCTTCCCGTGGCATACAGTTTCAGCTCTGTATCCGCTGAGAGACTACCGCCGCCGATGGTGAGGACGCCGTTTGTGCCAAGGGCGGCGACCTTGAGGACGTCGGCGTGCGCGATCGCATTCGTGAAGGTGATGGTGCCGTCGCCGTCGATCATGGTCAGGGATGTGCCGCCCGCATTGTAGTTACCACCTGTGACCGTGATTGCCGCGCTTGCCGCAGTGTCGCTGCCGAGGATCTGCAAAGTGGTATCGCCGGTGGTGGTGGCGTTGCCGGGAATGTTGAGGTTGATACTGGCGTTGCCGGCGATCGTTCCTTCCTGGTTATCGATCTGAACGAGCAACGACGGGGCGGACAGAGAGCCGGAGGCGAAAGTGATCCCCGCGTCGCCGCCGATCGAGCCGCCTTCGTTGGTGATCTGGATGGTGGCGCCGGCGGCCGTGCTGGTGAGGGCGCCGGAGAGTGTGCCGAGCAAGGTGGCGTCGCCGCCGATATTCCCGGCGTCGTTGATGATTTGAAAATTAAAGCTGTTCGCGCTGGTGAAATTGCGCGCTGTAAGTATTCCGCTGGCGTCTCCGCTGATGTCGCCACCGGTATTGAGCAGGGTGAAAAGGGTGTCTGTGCCGACAGTGATATCATTGGTAACAGCGACCGAGACCAATGCGTCCCCGCCCACGCTTCCGTTCCGGTCGTTGACCAAAGGCTGGAAAACGGTGCCGGTCGAAATACCATTGGCCTCCACGAGAACAGCGGCGTCCCCGCCGATCGCGCCGCCCGCGGCGAGCTGGCGGTAGTCGTTGTTCAGGACGGCAAATTCACCCGTCCCGCCTGCGACAATGTTCCCGGTTACCACCGTGTTGACGGCCGCGTTGCCCGTAATCGTCCCGCCCGGCACGACCGTGGTACCATCAAGATCGGCGGTATTGATGATGTCGTTAAAGATATCGGTTTGGACGTTGAGCCCGCCGGTGGTGAAGACGTTCATGAGGGCATTCCCGGCGATGAGGCCGGCGCCATAGCTGTCGATCTCGATATCGAAGACGTCCCCCGAGGTGACGTCGCCCAGACTCAGGTTCAGCAAAGCGTCTCCATTGATCGTGCCGCCTTGGATGAAGGGCCCGCCGACCATGTTGAATCCCGTGCATTGGACTAACGAGACGATGCCGCCGGACGCGACCACATTCCCTGCGGTGAGATTGAGCAGCGCACTCGGGATCACTCCGCCCGCATTCGCGCTGATGGCGAGATCGAGGAGACCACCGGTGGAGATGCTGGTCGCGTTCAGGTTCAGAAAAACGGTCGAGCCGATCATGCCACCGCCGCCGCCGTCGTTGCGGTTCGAGGTGACGAAGACCGCGTCGCCGGTCGCATTCAACGCGCCGCCGATATCGAAGGTGATGTCGCCCCCGACATCAATCGTCCCGCCATCCCGATTATTGACGAGGGCGGAAACCGTGCCCGCCGTGAGGTCGCCCCCGGTGGTGACGAAGATGTCGCCCCCCGTTCCGATATGGCCACCGCTGTTGTTCAAAACGTTGAGGGTGAGATCGCCGCCAGCGGCCAGGGCCCCCCCGGCAGTCACGATAATTGTGCCCCCGGCCACGAGGTTACCTCCGCCGGAGTTGTCGTCCACGATCGAAAGGCCACTTGCGATCGTGATCGCGTTGCCTGCGATCACGATTGTATAGAGCCCCGCACTCACACCGTTGTTCGTCTGGGTGATCGTGAGCGCGCCGTCCGAGAGGATGTTTCCCTCCGCGCCGAGAAATAGATCCGTCGTCCCAGAGATGGCGGAATCGAGGGTGAGATTCGAGCCCGTCCCGCGCGCGTAGATGGCGAACAGCGGGATATTTTCAAAAGAGAGATCGGAAGTGAGCGTAATCGAGCCATCCTGCGCGCAGAGGAGGAGAGAGTTCAGCCCGGTGAAAGTGAGGCTCCCACCCGGGGGCCCGGAAGTAAGGTCGCCCACGCTGATGAGCGCGAGATTGGGCGCTCCGCCAGCGGGAATCGTAATACTCGGGCTGCCGGTGATATCGAGGGCGGTGAACTTGAAAACCGCAAGGGGGAGAACATTCACATCCTCAAAACGCTGGTCGAACCCAACGGCGATATCGAAGGCCGAGGTGGTGGTAAAGAGATAGGCGGAGGGCGATCCATCCAACGTCGGCCCGCGATAAATCTTGCCAAAATCAGTCTGGCCATTGGTCGTGATCGTCGGGTCAGTGTTGATCGTCGTCCCACCGGTGATGACATAGGGATTCGGCGCGGTAATAACGGGCGGTGTCCCATATTTGATTGGCGTCGCGGTGGGCGTCACCGTAGGTGTCACGGTGGGAGTCACTGTAGGTGTGACAGTAGGAGTCACTGTAGGTGTGGCCGTTGGAGTGGCCGTAGGAGTAACGGAGGGCGTCGCCGTGGGCGAGAGCATGGCCTGGCGCGACTCGGTTGAATTCGCCTGGCTCGCGACATTGGTCTGGGTCGGGTCGAGGAGCGAGACCGCCGTGCCGCCACCGAAGATGACGAGATTGGTCTGGACTAATGCGCCTTCATTTTTGCTCGCATCCTGCGCGCCGATCTCCCGCGCGATCAGATTGAAGCTGGGCAAGGGCGAGAAGCCGTTGATGAGCAGCGACGTCTCCATGATCCGATTTACATCGATCTCGACCGGGTCGGGTAATCCTTTGCCCTTGGGATTCACGATCAACATCTGCCCCGCGTGGACGAGGACCGATTCGCCAGTCTGGCCCTTGCGGAAGATCCGCCCCGTCCCTTCGAGGATGATGAACTTGATGTAGGAGTCCGGGTGGAACTCGAGCATAACGGTGGTGCCAGTGATCGCGGCTGTGATAGCGGCAGTGTGGATCTGCGCGCCGCCGGAGTTTTTCGGGACGCGCAGGAGCATCGCGCCGCCACCCAGGTCGAGATTGCGGGTGCCTTCGTTGAAACTAAAAATCGTGTTGGCGCCGAGGCGGGCGATCGTTTGATCGGTAAAGGTCAATTCCGCGCGCGACTCCGTCCCGGTGCGCACGGCCGTCCCGGCGCGCACCTCATCACTCACCTTCGCCGGGTGCGGCGCGGCCTGAGTCGGGAGAAGGTTCACCTCCTTCACGACCTGGCTGACGCGCGCCTGCTTCAGGGTGGCGGCGCCGGCCGGCGCGAGCGCCACGGCGGCGAGGATGAGATAGAGCAAAACAAGGCGGCTCCCGCCGCCTAACGAATATAAGTCCAGGAGCTGGCCTGACCGGCGGTTCGTTTTCATATCGAGTAGATTGCTGTCCGCTGGGAGTTTGCTCGCCAAACTATTCGACGACGCGTCCAGCGCGCGCTTTCACTCCTGTTAAACAGCCCTGGAGCCAGGGCGTCAAGCCTAGTTCACACGGTGTTTGCATTTCTTTTAAGGCGACCATCTTCGGGGCTCAATCTGAGATCCCGCCTTTCGTCCCTTCAGTTCGCGCGCCTGAGCCTTCTCCTGCAGCGGCGGTGCGACTGCAGCGGGTTTGCCTTCAACGTTCGGGCCCCACTGTCCCCAGAGGTCCAAACGTAACTAACCAATGCTTTCGAGGTCCGGCCTGAGATTGTCGCCGGCCGCCCGCGCCTAACGCAGATAGCGATTCGGCTCGACCAGCTCGAACCCCGGCGTGTTTTGGACGAAGTGCCGCAGCCAAAAAGCGTGACCGGCGCCGAAGGTCACGAGCACGCGATCACCGGGCCGCGCGACCTGGATGAGCTTGGCAAAAATCTTCGCGTTGCGTTGATACCAGCCGGCATTCAACTCTGCGCCTGGTTGTTCCTTCTCATCTCCAAAGGCGAGCAATCCGTAGTAAAAAGTCTGCTGATCGGCGAGGATGCGCGCCGGCTCGTTTTCATTCGCCAGCATGAGCCGGATCGGCTCCGGAATTTGGCTATTGCCGCGAGTTCGGTTCGTCCCATAAGATCGATGGCAAGAGAATGAACACATGAAGAAGCATTGGGGCGGCGTGTTCATCGAACTGGCGATCGTGATCGTCGGCGTCTTCATCGGCCTGCAGGTGAATAATTGGAATCAGGCGCGGGCGGATGTGAGCCTCGGGCAGGATTACGTAAAGCGACTGACCCGCGATCTGCAGGAGAATCTCACCGGCCTGCAGGCTGAGATCGCCTATTATTCCAACGTCCTGCAAAGCGTGCAGCGGACGGATGAGCTGCTCCGGGCGGCGAATCCCGACCCGCGCGCGCTCGTCGTCAACGCCTATCGTGCGAGTGAATTGATCTATAATGCGCCTGTGCGCGCGACCTGGGACCAAATTGTTTCCTCCGGCCATCTCGGGCTTTTGCCGGTAGACGCGGCGGAGTCGGGCCTATCGCTATACTACGCGTTCGACACCGCCCAGGATGTCTACCGCGCAGGTCTTAACTCCGCCTATCGCGAAACCGCGCGGCAGATTATTCCGATGACGATGCAGGCAGCGATGCGTGCGGGCTGCAGCGATGTGCGGGATGCACGGGGTAACATTGTCGGCTTCACCAAAGAGTGCGACCTCCAGGTCGATCCTGCCGCGCTGAAAGAAGTTGCTGCGGCACTGCGAAGCAATCCAGCCATCCTGACCCATCTGCAATATCAGTATAGTTTTGCCGTCTCCGCCACGCTCAATCTCGGCGGGGTCGAGAACAACGTAAGAGAAGCACTGGCCGCGCTCGGCGCTGCACCGAAAGCCGCCGCCAAGACAGCACGGTGATTCCTTCGCGCGGCGCGATTCCATGGGGCAACCTGCTCCACGGTCTCCGGCGATTAAGTGTCGGTGGAACGAAAAGTCATAAATGCCGGCCCGGGGCGAGCAAGGCGCAAGTTCCTGCGCTATTTCCCGGAAGGGTTTTGCGATGAGACTTATCTGGACTGGGAACGTAGCTATAAATGGGAGACTCATTTGTGCTGGGAGGCGGCGCTGGGTCGCGGCGAATTCCAACGGCTGCTGCGGCGGGGCGATTATGCGGAAGTGGCGGCGCGAGCTGTACGGACGGAACAGCAGTCGCGGCATAGCATGATTTTCTCGTTCGAGAAAATGGCGTTGCGCGACGCGGTGAAGTCCGATGCCGGGGCGAAGGCTTTCGCGGAGGGGCTTTATGCGTTTCTGCATGGACCGGGTGAGATGTCACGCCGGTTCGAGCGTTGGTGCACGGTGGTCGCTGGCCTTCCGCGCCGGCAGACACGGGTGCTGACCTGGCCTCTGGTGACCGTGTGGGGATTTATTGCGCAGCCGGACCGGCATTTCTTCCTCAAGCCGTTAGTCACTCGGCGCGCGGTAAAGACTTATGGCTTCGACCTTGGGTATCAGTCGAAACCTAACTGGGAGACTTACTCGCGTTTGCTGGACTTTGCCGGAAGGGTGCGGCGAGATCTCCGCGATCTCCGCCCGCGCGATATGATCGATATCCAGTCCTTCCTCTGGGTTCAGGGCTCGGATGAATATCCGGATTGAGAAAGCTAGCTTCGCCGATGGTTATCGCTTCTTGGTGGAGGCGCGCTGAGATGGGATCAACTGGTGGCGGAAGGTGTGCGGTTCACCTATGCCCATTCCATCAGCTGCGTGTGATCTTCCCGCTCCGCCATGCTCTGTGGGACCTACATTTGGGCGATCAATCTCGACGGCGCCTGTAGCAAAGCTCCTTTGGCAAAAACTGGAAGGATTCCGCCGAGCAACGCACTTTCATGCTTTCCTAGCCGGCGGAAGCGGTTCGGTTTCGAGCACATCGGCGCCGCCGGCTCCTGAGCTCTCGCTTCCGCGGGCGCTCATTGCCGGGTCAAGCTTGCCGCGCAGGAATTAATCGCCAGATTGCAGGCTCTTTATGTCCAAGTCACTCGCTCATCGTCTCGCTGCATACGCCTATTCCCTGAATTTCGAAGATCTCTCGCCCGAAGTGGTGCACGAGGTGAAACGGCGGGTGATCGATTCCTTCGGCTGCGCCCTCGGCGCCTGGCACGAAGAGCCGTGCGTCATCGCGCGCAAGGTCGCTGCTGATTTTTCGGCGAAAAACGGCGGCACCGTCATCGGCACGGATCACCAGGCGCCGCCGGACTGGGCGGCTTTCGCGACCGGCTGCTGCATCCGCTATTTCGATTACAACGACACTTATCTCTCGAAGGAACCGGCGCACCCGAGTGACAACATCGCCGCGGTGCTCGCGGTCGCCGAAAGCGTGGGGGCGAGCGGACGTGAAATGATCACGGCGATCGCGCTCGCCTACGAAGTGCAATGCCGCTTCTGCGACGCGGCCAGCATTCGCGCGCGCGGGTGGGATCATCCGACTTACGGGGCGTTCTCGACCGCGCTGGCGGCCGCGAAGTTGATGAAACTCGACCCGGAGAAGAC
>DASXYO010000080.1:0-7907 GCA_036502465.1 Chthoniobacterales bacterium | reverse complement strand
CTGGGTGATGTGCAAGACATCGGTCGCGCGCTCATTCGTGTAGTGCAGCTGCGTCCGGACCCGGAGCAGAAAATCGTAGGCGACATCGATCCGGCGCCGGTCGCTCCCGCTCAGCCAATCCTTGCCGACGAGGTGTGTCGTCGTTAGGGCGCCTTCCTTGAAGCAGGTCATCCAAAGAAGATTCTGGTAGTCGCGCAGGCCGCCGCAGCCTCGTTTCACGTTTGGTTCCTGGAGGTAAACGTTGTTCGCAAATTTCTCGTGCCGCTGCGCCTGGTCCTCCATGCGGGCCCGGATGTATTCCTTCTCGTGCCCCTGCACGCACTGCTTACGAAACTGCGCGCGAAATCTTTGAAAGAGATCCTTGTCGCCGGTCAGATGGCGCGCCTCGAGCATCGCCGTCTTGGTCAGCATCTCGCTGTTGGCTTGCGTGATCGCTTCGCGGATTGATCGGGTTGAGTGGCCGACTTTAAAACCGATGTCCCACAGAAAATAAAGAACCTGCTCGACGGTTTGCTTGAGTGAATCGGGCACCTCCTTGCCGAGGTGCGGATGGAGAAACATGACGTCGACATCGCTCCCGGGATTGAGCTCGCCGCGTCCGTAGCCGCCGAGCGCGACAAGGCTCACCGGGACGACCGTGGCTCCCGTCTTTTCCCGCGCGGAAGCGGTGGCCGTCGCAAACAAGTGACGCAGGATGACGTCGATCAGCGAAGCGCGGCTTGCGCAGACTTCCCGGCCGCCGCCGCCCGCCTGGTGACGCAAACGCAGCCGGTGATTTTCGATCTTGAGAAACTTCTGGTAGAGCGCGAGGAGATGGCTCGGACCGGCTCCGGGGCCCGGCCCAAGTTCGCGCCGCGCATGCTCCAGCACTTTTTCCTGAGGATCGGACATGCGGAAATCTAAGTTCGAAATCCGAATTCTCGAAATCACAAGTTGCCTCCGGCGGAGGTTCCGGGGAGCGCACGCGCCCTCGCGTGTTCAATTCGGCGCCTCGTCGAATTTTTGCCGGATGGAATGGTACCGCGTTCGTCGTGGGTTCTCGCGCGGAAGTGTTTGCGGCGAGGCGCCGCAAACGGCACGCGAGGGCGCGTGCGCTCCCCAGAAGAGACGGCGTGCGTAGCTACAATTGAATCTCGTAGCGCCGCATTTTGTTATAAAGAGTCGGGCGCTGGATCCCGAGTAATTCGGCCGCTTTCTTTTTGTTGCCGTGTGTCTGGGCGAGGGCGTCGAGGATCGCGTTGCGTTCCATGTCGCACAGGCTGCGGGCCGAACCGGTGGTTTGATTGGCCACGGCCGCACGCTCTGTTTTTTGCAAGGCGACTGGCAGGCGCACTTCGGCCGGTAATTCCTTCACTGTGATCTGCCCCTGGCGCGCGAGCACGACCGCGTATTCGATCGTGTTTTGCAATTCGCGCACGTTTCCCGGCCAGCCGTAATCGAGCAACTTTTGAAACGCCTTCGGTTCAATCGTCGGCTCCGCTTTCCCAAGTTGCTGGGCAAAGGTCCGGACGAAACTGGCCACGAGCGGCGGGATGTCTTCCTTGCGCTCGCGCAGCGGCGGCAGCTCGATCTGGAAAGTGTTGAGCCGATAATAGAGATCCGAACGGAGACGATTCTCCGCCAGCGCCTGTTGCACCGGGCGGTTGGTCGCGGCCACGACGCGGAAATTTGCCTTCAACGTCTTGGTGCTGCCTAACGGACGAAATTCCCGCTCCTGCAGGACCCGCAGGAAGCGCGTCTGCAATTCCGCCGGCATCTCGGAAATCTCATCGAGAAAAAGTGTGCTCCCATCGGCTTCCGCGATCATCCCGCGAAAATCGTTCGTCGCTCCGGTGAACGCGCCCTTCATGTAACCGAAAAGCTCCCCCTCGATCATCGCCTGCGGAAACGCGGCGCAATTCAGTTTTACCATCGGCTTCTCCGCGCGCCGGCTCCGGTTGTGAATCACATTCGCGATCACTTCCTTGCCCACGCCGCTCTCGCCGGTGATGAGCACGTTCGCCTCGGAAGGCGCCATCGCGGTGATCAACTCATCGATCTGCTGCATCGCCTTGCTCTTGAAAATCGGCGCGAGCCGCGTCTCGGCCTGCGCGAGACGTTGTTTGAGAACCTGCGTCGTCTGGCGCAACTCGAGCGTTTCGCGGAGGAGCGATTGCTTCTCGAGCGCTTTCTCGACCAGGCTGAGCAGCTCCTCCGGCGCATACGGCTTGCTGATGAAATGGTAGGCGCCGCGCTTGATCGACTCGATCGCGTTGTTCAACGAATCGTGCGCGGTCAGGATGACGACCTGAGTTCCGGGATGATCGGTCTTGATTTGCTCGAGCATCTGCAATCCGTCGGCATCGGGCAGTTGCAGGTCGAGCAGGACGAGCGCGGGTGATTTGCTCTGCAGCAGGCGCATGCCGGCCGCCGCGTTGGGTGCCACGTCAGCCTGATAACCGTGCCGGCCTAACAACGCCTCGAGCGTCATCAGGATTGGGCGCTCGTCGTCGATGATGAGGATGCGTCGATTTTCGGAGGTCATGAAAAGTTCCGGCTGCGGCAGCAGCGAGCTGCCGGCTCAGGAGACAAGAATGGGAAGGGAGACGGTGGTGACCAGGGTCGAGGTGGTCGGATCAAATTGTGCGCGGAGCGTGCCATGGTGCGCTTCGAAAATACCGCGTGAGCGGAAGAGGCCAAGACCATAATGACCGCTCCGGGTGCGCGCGAGCGGGTGGCCGCCCCAGTTTTCCGTCGTGTCCTCAAATTTTGCCTTGGGTTCGCGCAGGATAAATTCGATCGTTTCCCCTTCACGATGCGCCTCGAAAATGAGCGAGCCCTCTGCGCGGCCGTGTGTGGTGGCGTTGGTGAAAAGCTCGAAAAACGCCTCCTGCAGGAGGTGCGGATCCATTTCCAAAGCTTCCTCGCCTAACGAAATCTTCCAGTCGAACTGGGCGGCAAGCTCCGGCTGCTCGCGGTCCATTTTTGCCCGCAGATCTTCGACAAATTCGGCCGCCAGGTAGCGCATCAGGGTCGGTTGAATGCGGGCCAGCGACGCGGAAAGTCGCTGCAGATGGGCGGACATTTCGCCGGTCATTTCGCGCAGCCGTCCGACTTCGCTTTTCGCTTCCGCCTCGCCGGCGATCTCGCTCAGGAACGCGGCCTGCAGCTCGATTGCGTTGAGATGATTGCGCAGATCGTGATTTAATTGGCCGACGAATTTCGTCAGCTCGGTCCATTCAATATTCGGCTCGGTTTGCACTTTTGGGAGAGGCGCGCTTGTCGTCCCTGTGCGCGGCGGAGCGAATCTAGGCGATGAGAGGACGCGCGCTACCCGATCCGCGAAAATTTTTCGTTCCCAGGCTCGTTGCCGCTCTCTTGCAACGCCGGATCATTTGCCGCCAGATGTCGCAGCACGTGGTAAACGTCCTCCGGATCGGCATCGATGGCGTGCGCGATCGCCTCGGCGGTTTTACCCTCGCTGGACAGTTGCCCGAGCACCTTGGGCTGCAATTGCAGGATGCGCGTGGCCGCTTTTTTGCCAGCTTCCACGCCCGGTTGGTGATACGCGTTGACGTTCACGAGCGAGCCATAAAACCCGACCGCGCGCTCGTAAAGCGCGATCAGCGCGCCGACGTGAAACGCGTCCACTTCCGGAATGCTGAGCGTAATCGAGTCGCGTTCGCCTTCGTAAAGCGCGGCGCGGGTTCCGCGGAGAAAGCCCTGCAGGTAGTCGCCGCTGGTTACGCCTTCCTCGACTTCAAATCGGTCAGTCGCGCGGTCTTTCCGCACCTCGATGAAGGTCGCGAAAAAGTTCGGCACTCCGTCGCGCAGTTGCTGCACGTAGGCGTGCTGGTCGGTCGAGCCTTTGTTCCCGTAAACCGCGATTCCCTGGTGCACGACTTTGCCGTCGAGGTCTTTCTCTTTGCCTAACGACTCCATGACCAGTTGCTGCAGATACTTGCTGAAGAGCGCGAGTCGATCCTTGTAGGGCAGGATGACCATGTCCTTTTTTCCCTGGCCATCGCCCGCGTAAAACCACATCAGGGCCAGGAGCATGGCGGCGTTCTGGTCGCGTTCCGGGACGCGGGTGTGCGCGTCCATCGCTGCCGCGCCCGCGAGGAGCGCTTTGATGTCGAGGCCTTGCAGCGCCGCCGGCAGGAGGCCGACCGCGCTCATGACAGAGGTGCGGCCGCCGATCCAGTCGAACATCGGGAAGCGCGCCAACCAGCCGTTCTTTTCCGCGTACTGATCCAGTTCGCTCCCGGCTCCGGTGACCGCGACCGCCTGTTTTGCGAAACCCAGGCCGGCTTTTTCGAAACGCGCTTTTGCTTCCAGCATGCCGTTGCGCGTTTCCTTCGTGCCGCCGGACTTGGAAATCACGACCACCAGGGTGTGTGAGAGACCATTTCCGATCCTTGCGAAGACTCGATCGAAACCATCTGGATCGGTGTTGTCGAAAAAGCAGATCTCCATCTGGTCGCGTGACGAGCCGAGCGCGTCGGCGATGAATTGCGGTCCGAGTGCCGAGCCGCCGATTCCGATCAGCAGGACGCGTTCGAATGGTTTTCCATCCGGCGCGGCGATTCGTCCGACGTGGACATCGGAGGCGAATTTCTGGATGCTTGCGTTTGTCTTCTCGACGTCAGCGCGCAGCTCGTCGTTAGGCGCGAGCTCCGGATTGCGCAGCCAGTAATGGCCGACCATGCGCTTCTCGTCCGGGTTGGCGATGCCGCCCGCCTCGAGATCGCGCATCGCGGCGAAGGCTTTCGCAACCTGCGCATCCATTTTTTCCTGGAAGCTGTCCGGGAAGCGCATCCGGCTGATATCGAGCGAGAACCCGAGGTCGTCGTAGCGCAGGTAATAGCGCTGGAACCGCTGCCAAAGAGATTGGTTGCCCATGCTGCAACCTAGTCGATGTCTGAAATGGAGGGCAAGCGCCCCGCGAAACCCGCGCTCTGCACGCCGAAAATTCCGGGGAGCGCACGCGCCTCGTGTGCTGTTTGCGGCGCCCCGCCGCGAACACTTCCGCGCGAGGGATTCCGATAAACACCGCAACCCCACGCTCGGCGGGCCATTCGGCGAGGCGGCGAGTTGAGCACGCGAGGCGCGTACGCTCCCCGGAGCAGAGTCCGCCGCGTGAGGGTCCTTCCGTATTCCTTCTAGCTGCGGGGCTTCTCGCGTTCCTCGCGCTCTTTTTCCTCGTGCTCGTCGGAGGTTTTATCTTCATCCCAGCCGATCTTGCGACCTTTGTTTTGCTCCTCGAGCCAGGCCATGAGCGGTTGGAAATAATCGACCATCGCACGGGTCGAGATGTCTTCGCCGGTCGCGTCCTTCAGCACTTTGCGCCAGTCTTCCGTGCCGCCTTTCTTGAGGATGTTTTCGTAGAGCCACTTCCCGACTTGCTTGTTTCCCGCGTAGTTACATGACTGCGGTGGCTGATGCAGAATCTTGCGCGCGATGTAGTCGTGCAGCTGGAATTTCAGGACCGTCGCGAAGGCATAGTTGTAATAATAAGCGGGCGCGTCGTTGATGTGCGTCTTGGTCGCGTAATCCGCCCATTTTTCGTCGCGTTTCTCCGGCGGCTCGACGCCTTGGAACTCGCTCACGTACTTCCACCAGCGCGCGTTCCATTCGTCCGGATCGAGTTTGTGCGCATAGATGTCGGCTTCCCAATGCGTCATAGTGCCGGAGGCGAAAAAGATGAAGGGGATGGAACGGGAAAGGGCGTCGTCGAGCAGGAAAGCCGTCTTGTCGGCCTTGAAGTCGTTAGGCAAAATTCCTTTCGCCTGCAGATAGGGCACCTGGCTGGAAGCGAGCGCGGCCAGTTCGCCGATCCCTTCGTGGAAACCAGGATTCGCCCCGAGGCGAAGAAGCGGCGGCACTTCCGGCCGGGTGTAGGAGAGGAAGTAATGCCCGTGCCCGAGCTCGTGATGCGCGGTGAAAAACCATTCCGCATTCGGCTCGATGCTTTGCAGGGAACGAATGTCGTAGGCGAGGTCGATATGGTAGGCCCAGGCGTGCGTGTTCTTCTTCCGCGGATCACCCTTCGGCACCGGATACAGATCTGATTTTACCCAGAAACTTCCCGGCAGCGGTTGCATCCCGAGGCTCAGATAAAAATCTTCCGCCGTCTTGGCGACCCACTCCGCCGTCTTGCCCTTAAAATAAGGATCGAGGTCCGCCGCCTCTACCAGTCCGGTCCAATTTTGCGCCCAGCGATTATTGATCCAATGGGCCGGGATCTTGTTCGGCACCGGCTGATGAAATTTCTCCGCCAGTTTGTATTTCGCCCAGGTGTGAAGTTGCAGATAAAGCGGGCGGAGATCTTTCATGAACTGCTCGTTCATCTTCACCATCTCGTCCGCCGTCATGCCGTAGGAGGCGACCTGGAGCGAAAAGTAATCGGGATAGTTCATCTCGCCGGCGACGCCGTTGCGCAGGTCGCGCAGGTTCATGAGATTCGTGCTCAGGGTGGGTCCGATTTCCTTGGAGGCTTCCCAGACGGCTTTGCGCTCCGCGAGGTCGGTGCTGGAGGAGAGCAGATTATCGATCTCGTTCGCGGTGATCGGCTTTCCGTGGAGTTTGAACTGGAAGCTGTTGAGGAAGGAGGCCTGCCGCGTTTCGGCCTGGATGCGGCGTTCGACCAAAAACGGATTCGTCATCGGACCTTCCGCGGCGTTGAGCAAAACCTGTTTCAACTCGCGCACGCTGAGCGGATTGAGGTCGGCGGTATGTGTGAGCAACTCCCGAGCTTCCTTGATCACGTCCGGGTTGCCGTTGAACGCGGCGTAGGCTTTGCTCGCTGCTTCCGAGGCCGCGTCGTGCGCCGGGGTCACGTCCCGCATCGCGTCCCACTGCGCCAGGCTATTGATCTTGTAGAGCGCCTGGTAGCTCGAATTCACGAGGGCGAGAAACCGGTCGGCCTGATCCTGGACTTGCGACTTCCCTTCGGTCGCGCTGGTCGGCGCGGGTGACGGCGAAGGCGCCCCGAGCAAAGGCAGCGGCAGAATCGTTAGGCCAAGGGCGACGCCGAAAAGTCGAAAGCAATGCATGGGCGGACACTTAATCCGCATGTGCTTTCGCGGCAAGGGTGGAGGAAATTTGTAGGGCAAGCGCTCCGCTTGCCGCCCAATGAAAACCAGGGCAGGCGGTGCGCCCGCCCTACAATTCGAACCCGATGCGGTAGGGCCAATCCTGCCAGTTTTCTACGAGCTTGGCGCGCACTGGGTTTTCGCGGATGTACTGCCATTTATCGTAGGCTGATTCATCAGAGCGCAACAGCCGATCAAAGCTGCCGCTCTGCCATCGCCAGGTGGCAGCCAGATCCTGTCGGATCCAGCGCTTGAGTGCACCGGACGCGCGGCCTACCGCGTCTTCACGATCTGTTGGAGCGATCAGCAGGTGTATATGGTCGGGCATCAGAAGGGCGGCAATCGTATTCCAATTCGTTAGGCGGGTAATCGCCCATTGAAAAGCCGCGAACGTAGGATCGTTCGACAGAACTTTTTCCCTGCGAGCGACGCAGAACGTGAGGAAATAAACGACCTCCTGATCCGGCTTTAGCCACACGGGAATCCGGGGAGGGTGCGCCATTCCGCGAGGCTACAAGTGTTGTCATTGTAGGGCAAGCGCTCCGCTTGCCTCCCCGAAGGCAGGGCCGGCGGAGCGCCCGTCCCTCCAACGACGGTGCCCCGCGCCGCCTACATGTGCTCGATCACGTTATCGCCAAAGGCGGAACATTTGATCTCGGTCGCGCCATCCATCTGGCGCGCAAAATCGTAGGTCACCCGCTTGCTCGCGATCGCGCCGTTCAAGCCTTTCACGATCAGGTCGGCCGCTTCCGTCCAGCCCAGGTAGCGGAACATCATCTCGCCCGACAAAATCACCGAGCCCGGATTCACCTTGTCCTGGTTCGCATACTTCGG
>DASXYO010000079.1:0-4209 GCA_036502465.1 Chthoniobacterales bacterium | reverse complement strand
TTTCAACTCCAGGATTTTTTCCGAAACGGAAATCTCGATCGAGTACTGTTCGGTTTCCGGTTTCCTGTTCTCGGTCTTGAGGGTTTCGGATTGCTCGGTCTGCTTCTCTTGCTCTCTCACCGCCTCGATGTCGAAAGGTGTCGCGACATTGGGCACCTGCACTTCGTCGCCCGGCTTCGCCTTGCTCCAATCGTAGCCGGGATTGATCTGCTGCAGGAATTCGCGCCGGGCATGAAATTTTTCCGCCACCAGCTCGAGCAAACTCTCGTATGGCAACTGATCGCGCTTCGCCTGCTCGGCGCGACTTTTCGGAATAGAACCGACCGCTTTCTGGTCTGCGGTGGTGATGCGGTAAACGGTCAACGCCGGCTTGCTCCGGTCGAACGGCAAATCGAAATGCATCGGCGGTTCTGCGCCATAACTTTGCCCACCGTGCCCCTGCGCCTGCTCGTAGCGCCCCAGCGCCTTGGCCGTGAATTTGCCCCAGCGCCCATCGATTACTCCTGGTTTGAAAGCGGAACCATCGAGGAAAAGCTGCGCCCGAAGCACCTCCGAATTCTCCAGCGCCACGGCACCGCCGGGTGTGGGAGTGGCGGCCGCCGGCGCGCCATCGGCGGCAAAAACGACAACCAGCAGGAGGGCGAAAAGCGAAAGAGGGACAGCATGAAAATGCCATTGGCGGTCACGAAAATTCTTCCCCAGCGGTGAGCGAGCGGGCGGGTCCATCAATCGGTGACTCACTCCGTGAATACGCACGCGGGATCGCGGGTGGTCTCATGTTCAGTCTCCCGCTTCTCTACACGATGGAGGTGTGGTGGACTGGATTCACGGCCGGCCCGCTCCGCCTTTTGCTCTATGTCGCGATCACCTTTGTTCTCCTCCTCGGCTACAACTTTTACGCCGGCCTCCATCCCGACGCCTCCTGGGCGCAGGTCTTCATCGATTCGATCGAGGAGCTCGGCATCGGCCTGGCGGTTTCTGCGGGCATCCTCTTTCTCATCGGCCGCATTTCTCTCGAGATGAATGCAGATGAAATCGTCGGCAAAAGCGTGGTCGAAGCGATGACGGTGGCGATCGGCATGTCGGTCGGGAAAGCGCAGCTCGGCGTCCAGGCCCAGGATGAAACCCCGGCGAGCGATTCCCGGCAGCAGCATCCTCAATTCGGCGGCCAGCTCATGATCGCGGCCTGTGGCGGATTGCTTTTCGCGGCCAACATTGCGCCCACCCAGGAAGTGGTGGTGATCGCCAACGCCATCTCCGTTCCGCAACTGCTCGGGCTCATGGCCCTCTCGCTTTTCCTCTCCGCCCTGATCCTTTATTACATCGAGTTCACCGGCTCCGATCGTTTCGTGCGCCGCAGCGGGTTGCTCTCGATCCTGATCGGGACGGTTTCGAGCTACGCGGTGGCGCTGCTGGTGGCGGCTGCGACCCTTTGGTTTTTTGGCCGCTTCGATGAAACCTCCCTCATCACCGCGCTCTCGGAAACGATCGTCCTCGGCTTTGTCACCTCGTTAGGCGCGTCTGCCGGTCGCCTCCTCGTGCAATGAAAAAGCCGCAAAAGAACTGGCTCGAATGGACAGTCTTCGCCTTCTCGCTCCTCCTCGTCCTGGGCACGGCCGGCCTCCTCATTCATGAACACCTTTCGCTCGGTCAGGAGCCGGCTGATCCGCAGATCACCCTCGGCTCGCCCGAGGCCCACGACGGCTATTTCGCCGTGCCGGTGAAGGTGGTGAACCGGGGCGATAACACCGCCGAGAGCGTGCAGATCGAGGTCGAGCTGCAGCTCCCGGGAAAAGAGAGCGAGAAAGGACAGGTGCAGTTGAATTATCTGCCGCGCCAGGCGACCCGGCACGCCTGGGTCACTTTCCGCCACGATCCGCGCCAGGGAAAAATGGAAACCCGCGTCCTCGGCTACCAACGGCCTTAGGCGCAGACGCGGCGACGTCGTTAGGGCGACCTGCCCGCCGTTCGCCACCACCCCAATTCCACGGGGCGCGCTACTTCTCTTGACCCTCGCGACGATTCCACACTATTCTCCGCTCGCTTCGCTCCGGGAACCTCGCCACTAACCATGCAAAAGGAACTTACCGTTCGCGGACTCATCATCGGAGTCCTGATCACTTTGGTCTTCACGGCCGCGAATGTTTACTTCGGGCTCAAGGCCGGCCTCACCTTTTCGACCTCGATCCCGGCGGCGGTCATTTCGATGGCCCTCCTGCGCGGTTTCAAAGACGCGACGGTGCAGGAGAACAACATCGTGCAGACGGTCGCGTCGGCCGCGGGCACGCTTTCGTCGATTATCTTTGTGCTTCCCGGCCTGATCATGATCGGCTGGTGGACCGGCTTCCCGTTCTGGATCTCGTTCCTGATCTGCGCCCTCGGCGGCATCCTCGGCGTGATGTATTCGATCCCGCTCCGGCGCGCGTTGGTCACGAACTCCGACCTGCCGTATCCCGAAGGCGTCGCCTGCGCGGAAGTACTCAAGGTCGGCAGCTCCGGCGACAAGGAACACGCCGCGGATATCGAACACGGACGCGCCGGCCTGCTCGCGGTGGTCTGGGGATCGATCGTGGCCGCGGTTTTCGCGATCATCGTCGCGACGCAAATCTTCGCGTCTGATGTCGCGCAGACGTTTCGCATCGGCCGGCGCGGCGGAGTGAGCGGTTATGATTTTTCACTTTCGTTTGCGCTTCTCGCGATCGGTCACTTATGCGGGCTTTCCGTCGGCATCGCGATGCTCATTGGAACCGTGATCGGCTGGGGTTGGCTCGTCCCGCACTACTCCGCGCTGAGCGGCGACCTAACGACCGCGGCGGGTGCGCTCGCCGCCACCACCTGGAGCCAGAAAGTGCGCTTCATCGGCGCGGGCGCGATCGGCGTTTCCGCCATTTGGACCTTGCTCAAGCTGGTGAAACCAGTCGTAACCGGCCTGGCCGGCGCGATGGCAGCCTCCCGGGCGCGCAAGGCCGGCCAAGCGGACACCTTGCCGATCACCGAGCGCGACATTCCGATCGGCATCGTCGGCATCGTGACGTTGCTCTGCATGCTCCCGATTGGCTGGGTGCTCGGTTATTTTGCAAACCAGAGCGGACTTGGCTCGCAAATGACCACGCTCGTCATCGGCGGCGTCTTCTACGTCATCCTGATGAGCTTCTTCGTCTCCGCGGTCTGCGGATACATGGCCGGCTTGATCGGTTCCTCAAACAGCCCGCTCTCCGGCATCGGCATTCTGGTCGTGATCGGCGCGGCGCTCTTGCTCGTGCTCGGCGTCAAACCCTACGTCGGACCGGAAGCGACCAAGGCCCTGATGGCCTTCGCCCTGTTCACGACCGCGGTCATTTTCAACGTCGCCGCGATCGCAAACAATAACCTGCAGGACCTGAAGACCGGGCAACTGGTCGACGCGACTCCCTGGAAACAACAGGTCGCACTCATCATCGGCGTGTTGGCCGGCGCGGTCGTCATTCCGCCGGTGCTCAATCTCGTGAACCAAGCCTACGGTTTCGTCGGCGCACCGGGCGCGTTGTTGCGACCAAACCCATTGCCGGCGCCGCAGGCGGGGCTCATCTCGTCGCTCGCCCAGGGCGTGATTGCGGGAAATATCGATTGGAGTTTGATCCGAATGGGCGGCTACATCGGCGTCGCCATCATCGTGCTCGACGCCATTTTGGGTAAGACAACGAAGCACATGCGCATTCCCGCGCTGGCCGTTGGACTCGGAATTTATCTGCCGACCGCGAGCACGCTCATGATCGTGGTCGGCACGATCGTTGGCTATATTTACGATCGCGGGGCGGATCGCACGAAGAATCCGGAAGGGACGAAGCAACTCGGCGTGTTGCTCGCTTCCGGTTTGATCGTTGGTGAAAGCATCATCGGAGTCGTCATCTCTGCGATTGTCGTTTTCTCGGGCGTCGCAGCCCCACTCGCGCTCGTCGGCGCGGGATTCGGAACGACCGCGATTGTTCTCGGCGGGATTGTTTTTGTCGTGGTCGCTTTTGTGCTTTATCGCTGGATCCTGAGCATGGGGACGCGAACGGCAAATGCCGGCGCGGGTCGTTAGGCCGACGGAGCGCGGGACAGGATCTACATTTTGCACATCGACCCACGCAATCCGCCTAACGAGATGCCGGACATCGTCGGCTACAAGCCGGACAATCCGCTCGCGGCCAATTTCAAGCCTTACATCTCCGCGGCGACGCGGATGCG
>DASXYO010000078.1:0-5415 GCA_036502465.1 Chthoniobacterales bacterium | reverse complement strand
TCCATTCAAGCTCGGGCCAATCGCGCGCACGATCATGTCCGTCGCTCCCGCTCCGGTATCGAGAACGATGAAGCCGCCGATCATCACGTTGTCACCAGTCTGGACAAAGCCGCGAGTGGAGATGTTGGCGAGCGTCGCTGTCCCGTCCAGCGCGTAGGCTTCGACCAAACCGACACCGGTCCCGTTGTTCTTGCCCCGCACGATTGCGGTGTAGGCACCCGGGGTGAGCCTGCGCAATATTGCGGACTCCTTCGTGTTCGTCGGTGGGATGGTTGTGCCTTCGATTTCGGTTTGCTGGGCGTCCTTCCAGTTGTCGTTCGACGCGATGATCGCCCCACTCTGGTCGTGCAACTCCAGCGTCGGGTCGGCCAGCGCGCCCGTCACGCCGGCCGCGCCTAACGACGGCCCGATCGCGCGGACCAGCACATTCTTATCTCCCGTCCCCGTGACGATGAACCCGCCGATCAGGACGTTATCGTCCGTGCCGACACTGAGACGCGTGGAGATGTTTCCGAGATTCGGCGGCAGCGGCGCAGGCAACGCGGTCCGCGACCAGGCCGGAGTCGCCGCGCCCGGGCCGCGCAGTTTCGTTAGGCCGGAGCCGTCATTGTTGACCACGTAAACTTCGTTCGCCGCCGGTGTCGTCTGTTGTTGCAGGCCAAGCGGTCCGGGCAATTGCGGGCCGAGATCGAAGACGAGCTGTGAGCCGTCGGGCGACCAATCCAGGCTCGTAATGTAGAGACCCGGCGCAAACTGGATGACCTGCGTGTCGGCGCCAGTCGTTAGGTTGACGATGCGAATCGATTGAATGTCGGGATCGGGCGACTGGCTGGTGAGAAGAAAGAAGTTCTGGAAGGAGCGCACGTAGGCCACGCCGACGCCGTTAGGCGAAAACTTCGGCGCATAATCGTGCTCGCCCCACAGGAAAGGCGTCGAACCGGAGATTTGCGAGTCAGCCCGCGGAAATGTGATCTGCTGGAAATGCCCCGCCACGACTGCGCCCGCGCTCGGCTCAATCAGGTTAATCGACGTGATCTCACCCGGGCCGCCGCCACTGATGAAGTTGGTCGATCCCTCGAGCGGCGCGACGAGGAAGTTCCCGTCCGGCGACCAATCGACTCCTTCGCCACCGTGATGAGTTCCATTCAGCCCTTTATCCACGTGCACCTGAAGCGGCGCGAAGGCGGAGGACGTGGAATAAATCTCGAGCGAAGGCGTGATGGTTTGCGTGCCGATATTGTTGAGGTCGGCGGTGAAAATGTAGGCGAAGACCGCGAGTCGCGTGTTGTCGGGCGAGAACGCCTTGTAGTTCGGGAAATTGTAAATGATGACGCCATTGCTGACGAGATCGCCGTAAAAGGTCAGCTCGCTCACCGCGCCGGTCGTCGTGCTGAGCGAAAACACATTCTGGCTTCGCTCGATCGGCAACGCCGGGTCGAGCGCGCTGACGGCCAGCTGCGTTCCATCGCGGGAGAAGATCGGGAAATCGAAGGTCGTGAAAGGCAACCCAAACTGGAGATCGCCGCTTCCGTCGGCGTTCATCCGCCGGAGTTGAGGGTTGCCGTCGGCGCCCAGTTGCACGTAGCCGATTTGCGCTGCCACGGGTGAAAAGTTGACGGCGATGAAAAGGCAGACCGACCAAAGAAGCCCAAGCCCGAAGCGGGGTCTCCATTTCCTCGGCCTGCTCGCAGTTAGCGGGAAAACACCAAACGGGTCCATGCCACATGTTAGGAACAGCCCGGACAATCCCGCTATCTGCCGATCGGCAGGTCCGACCACGGCACGTTTCTTGACAGGAGAACGTGAGTTTGGGACAAAGGAGGGCCATGCGGGCGGCGATGAATTCACTCTCGAAGCTCGATTGGCTGCGGATGCAGGAGTTTCTGCTGCGCCTGCATACCGTCTCCGCGCTCGCGGAATTGCCCGGCACCATTCTCGGCAGCCTGCGCGAGGTCATCCCGTTCGATTCCGGCAGCCTGCAGGACGATCGCGGCGGCCTCCGGGAAATCCCCTGGCTTTACGAAGAAGATCCCTGGCAGCCGGTCGCCAATCCCGACGGCGAACTTGGTGTCCGCGTGATGTCACACTGGACGCCGGAGTTCGCTTCCATGCGCGAAGCGTTCTTCGCCGCGAGCGCGGAACGGCATCCGCACAGTGCTTATTATCAGCGCACGGGCGACGGCTCGGCGCGCCGTCTCTCGGACATTCTCTCGACGCCGGCGTTGCGGCGCACGATCTTTTTCAACGAGATCTCGCGCAAGAACCGGCTCATTCGCCAGCTCACGATTTATGTTCCCGCTCCGCCCGCTCATACCGCAATGGTCGCGCTCTGCCGCGAAGCGCCGGATTTCTCGGAGCGCGATCGCACTTTGCTCGAACTCTTGCGGCCCCACATCGCGACCGCCTGGCGCCTGGCCTGGGAGCGGGAACGCAATCGCACTGAACTCCGCAAGTTGCTCGCGCGACGAAGAGCCCGCTCCGGCGCGGCGGAAGTGGCGGGCGCAACGCAACGGCAGTTCGGGCTCGCCCCGCGCGAAGCGGAAGTCCTCGGCTGGGTGACTCAAGGAAAGACAAACGCCGAGATCGCGATCATTCTCGGTCTCGCGGCCGGGACGGTGAAATTTTATGTCGAGCGCATCCTGACGAAACTCGGTTGCGAAACTCGCACCGCTGCGGCGCACATGGCGCTCGAGTCAGCCGCGGATAATTAGCCGCGCACTTACTGCAGGTTATACGCTTCGATCAGGCCGACGCCTGTCGAGTTATCCTTCCCCAGCACAACCGCGGTGTAAGCCCCGGCCGACAGTGTTTTCAGGATGGCCGATTCCTTGTCCTTCGTCGGGGCGAGGCCGGTCGCCTGGATTTCGGTTTGCTGGGTGTCCTTCCAGTTATCGTTGCTGGCCAGGGTTGCGCCATTGCCGTCGTGCAATTCCAAGGTCGGATCCGCCATCGCGTTAGAGACTCCGGTCAGGCTCGGGCCGATTGCTCGCACCAGTACTGTCGTCGTCGTGCCGGTATCGAGAACGATGAACCCGCCGATCATGGCGTTGTCGCCGGTTTGCACAAAACCGCGCGTCGAAATGTTAACGACCTGCGCCGTTCCATCGAGGCCGTACGCCTCGACGAGCCCGATACCAGTGTCGCCATTTCTTCCACTAACGATCGCAGTGTAGGCGCCGGGCGTGAGCCGCCGTATGATGGCGGCCTCCTTCGTGTCGCCCGGGGCAAATCCGGCGGCGGTGATCTCCGCTTCCTGGGCATCTTTCCAATTGTCGTTTGTCGCGATCGTCGCGCCGGTCTGGTCGTGCAACTCAAGCGTCGGATCGGCCAGGACGCCGTTGATTCCAAACGCGCCTAACGATGGGCCGATTGCGCGCACGACGACGTTCTTGTCTCCCGCGCCGGTGATGATGAAGCCGCCGATCAGAACATTATCGCCCGTCCCGACGCTGAGACGGGTGGAAATATTGCCGAGATTCGGCGGAGCGGACGGCGGAAGCGCGGGCGCCCAGGATGGCTGGCTCGAAGGCGTCGGGAGAAATTGCCGCAGGCCAGTTCCATCGACATTCACGATATTGACCGAGTCCGTATCCGGAACCGCGTAGGAAAGCGGAGTGCCGCTGCTGAAAGCCTGCGGTCCGATATCGAAGATGAGCTGGGTGCCGTCCGGCGACCAGTCCACGCTCGTGATGTAAAAGCCGGGCGCGAAAACGGCGACCTGGATATCGCTCGAGCCATCGACCGCCGCGATGCGCAGCGACTCGACATAGGGATCGGGGATGATGCGAAGATTGGAGACTAACTGAAAGGAGCGAACGTAGGCCACTCCCGTTCCGTTAGGCGAAAACTTCGGCTGGTAATCGTGTTCGGCCCAGAGCGTCACTTCGCCGGTCCCGATATTGCTCGTCGCATCGGCTCGCGGGAAAGTGAGTTGCCGCGCCGCGCCGCCGCCGGTTACGGGTTCGGCGAGAAATAGCGCGGTCGCTTCCCCCACCCCGCCGCCGCTAATCAAGGGCGCGTCCCATTTGATCGGCGCGACGATCTGATCCGCGTTCACCGGAGACCAGTCGATCCCTTCGCCGCCGTGATGCGTTCCATCCAGAAACGGATCGGCATGAACGAGAGCAAGCGACCCGCTCGACCCGTCGCTCGGAAAAATCTGCAGAATCGGCGTCCCCGTCTCGCTCGCCCCGCCCCCGCCGGAGCGATAATAGGAATTCACCGCGATCTTCGTGCCGTCGGGCGAGAACGCCTTGTAGAATCCGTAGACGTAAGTGTAGAGCAGCGTATCCGGATCGAGCATGTCGAGGAAGTTGGTCGAGTTCTGGATCGCGCCCGTCGTCCGGTTCACGGTGAAAACATTGCGGCTGATTTGATTCGGCCGGGTTGGATCGACGGCGGAGAGGGCAAACTGCGTTCCATCCCTCGCTGGCACCGGTCCCAAAACATCCGCGAAAGGCACTGCCACCGCCGTGTCACCAGTTCCGTCGGCATTGACCTGGCGAAGCTGGCCGACTTGCTGCGCCCCGGTTCCGACCGGGCGAACGTAAAGGATCTGGCCCGTCGCCGGCTCGGCCACACAGAGAACAAGCCAGATGGCTACAAAGGTAAAAGGCGAACCGGCGTGCTTCATCAGTCTCCCTATCTGATAACGCGACAAAACGCCGTCAGAAGAGACAGATTATTTTACGACCGAGGTCAACAGGCTACTACGCCAACAGGCCGGGCGTAATTGAGAAGCCAGCGACGAGTTCTCCACCCGCGGCGATTTGCTGGATGCCATCCTTATCCTCAAAAGCGCGCTGCTCATGGCGATCGGTCAAACCCCAGCAGGGCTCGACGCAAAGAAAAGGTCCGCCATCAGACCAAAGGGTCAGGTAGGGCACGCCGGTCAGGTCGAGCGTCACCTCCCGACCGCTCGGTGGGTCGCGAAAAACAAAAGTCCGGTCCGGCACAAATACGAACTCCAGAATATAGGAGCCGGGTAGCTTGCTGCGGTCGAACGGCATCAGGCCGCCGCGAAAGTCGATCCCTTCCGTCTCGCCACTGAGATAGTTATCGGGAGAAAACCAGCGCAGGTAACGACCGCCGGGCATTTGGAATTGGAAGCTCTCAAAACTGCTCGCGGCAAATCCGGGATGCAGCCCGAACTCAAGATGCGCGGTCAATTCAGGTTCGTGATTCGTGAAATGGAAGCTCACCTCCACGGCGCCGCCCGACAAAGTGTAGCTCAGCGCGAGCGAGACCTTGAGCGGATATTCTTCCGGCGCAATCTCGTTAGGCGAAATCCGGTAGGTCAGCGAAGCGCAATCCGCGCTCCCGAGATCCACCGTCACATCCGAGAATTCCTTGTGTCGCAAGAAGCTGTGTGTCGCGCCCCGAATTTGCTCTCCGCGATAGAGACTCTTTCCGTCC
>DASXYO010000077.1:0-14270 GCA_036502465.1 Chthoniobacterales bacterium | reverse complement strand
CACCCCCGCCGCGCTCGGCGCACTCCTCGCCTTTCTCGCCACCCGGCAAATTTTTACCGGCGCGGGCCGGGTCGGCCAGGCCAATCCCCTCGCCTTCGATTTCGAAGTGCCGGTCGCGGACGAGGCGGTCGATTTTCAGCTGAGTCAACGGGCCGACCACATCGTGAACGACATTTACCAGTGGGTGCAATTCAACCGAGCGATCATCAATGCACGCGACGAGCCGCTGGCCGATTACCGGAAATATCGCCGCCTGCATCTTCTCATCGGCGACTCCAACATGAGCCCGTTCGCGAACGCGCTGAAGATCGGCACGACGGCCTGCATCCTCACTTTGCTCGAAGCTGGGCTTTTGCCTAACGACCTGACCCTGCTCGACGCCGTCCAGGCGACCCGCGACGTTTCACGCGATCCGACCCAGCGCTGGCTGGTGGAATTGGAGGACGGCCGAACGATCGGCGCGCTCGATGTGCAGTGGCAGCTCCACGCCCTGACTACGAAGCATCTCGGTGGCGCGGACGAAGAAACCGATTGGCTCCTGGAAAGCTGGCGCTACACCCTGGACGCCTTGCCTAACAAACCCGAGGCGTTGCTCGGCGGAGTCGATTGGATCAGCAAAAAGTGGCTCCTCGATACCTTCCGGGCCTCGGAAAATTTGAGCTGGAACGATCCCTGGCTGCAAAGTCTCGATCTCGAATATCACAATATCGATCCCAATCGCGGCCTCTTCTTCGGACTCCAACCGGCAAAACGAATCGGCGAATGGAATAACCTCGTCCGGCAAAAGGACGTCACCCGCACTCCCCCGTCTGACACCCGGGCGAGCGGTCGGGCCCAGGCGGTAGCGGCCTTTCGCAAGGCCAACCGGCCCTATGTGATCAACTGGGATTCGATCGCCTGCGAAACTCACGATTGCCTCGTGATGGGCGATCCGTTCAAGACCTACGTCGAGGAAGTCGAACAATTCGTTAGGCAACGGCAGCAGCCTTCGCTGTAGAAATCGGTTGCTGCGCTCGAGCGAGTCCCTAAATTCCGCCACTCAACCCGCTTCACGCCCATGATTACCGTAATGCGCAAGCACCATAAGGTCCTGATGATTATCATCACGGTCCTCGTTTGTATTTCCTTCTCCTGGTATTGGAACAAGACCGACTTCGCGCAGATGGGCACCGGCACCGTCGGCAAGATCTACGACCGCAACGTCTCCCAGGTGGAATTGCAGCGGAACATGCGCCTCCTCCGCCTCGCCAGTCAGCTCGGAATGCGCGACCTGCTCACGGAATTGACCGCCGGCGCGCAGACCGAAACGGAGGCTTTCGAGAAATTTTCCTGGAACCTGATGGTCCTGCGCCATGAAGCGGAGCAGATGGGCATCCAGCCGAACACGAATGAAATCGCCAACACGATCAAGGCGTTGCCCGTTTTTCAGAACGAAAACGGTTTCGACGCTTCCCGCTATACGACTTTCGTCGACCAGGCGCTGGCCCCGATGGGTTTCAACGAGTCGCAGGTCGAAGAGTTGGCGGCCGACCAGATCATGGTCCAGCGGCTGAAGAAAATCCTGAGCGCCGGGTCGGACGTGCCGGAAGCGGAGATGCGCACCAGTTTCGATCAGGCTTACTCGAAGATGGACGTGAGCGTAATCAAATTCCGTTCTGAGGATTTTGCGAAAGACGTCACGGTGAGCGACGACGAGATCTCGAAGTATTACGAAGCGCAAAAAGCGCAGCTTAAATCCGACGAGAAACGCAAAGTGAAATTCGTCGAGTTCGCCCTGACGGATGAACAAAAAAAACTGACCGGCAAACAACGGATCGATGTCCTGCAAAAACTGGCGGATCGGGCGAACGACTTCACAGAAGCTCTCCAGGCCAAAGGCGCGGACTTCGACCAGGCGGTCGCGAAATTCAAACTGACGCCGAAAGAGACGGGCGACTTCTCCAGGGAATCACCTGACCCGATGCTGGCGGGAAACCCGACCCTCGTCGCTGCCGCCTTTAACCTAACGAAGGATGCACCAAACAGTGACGCGGTTCAGACCCAGGATGGCTTTGACGTTGTGCACTTGCTCCAGATCGACCCGTCCCGCCCGCTCACGCTCGAGGAAGCGAAGCCGAAAATCGTCGAGACCCTGAAAAAACGCCAGGTGGTGCAGGCGCTCGCAAAGAAAGCGGGAGAAATCGTGGGCAAATTGCGGGAAGAATTGAAGAGCGGAAAACCGCTCGCTGAAGCCGCAACTGCAGAGGGCGTGACGCTGGAAAAAATGCCGGCCTTCACCCTGGCAGAGGGGCCTCCTCCGGGCGCATCGCCGGCACCCAGCCCGGAACCGAAGAAAGATGAAAATCCGGAGATACCGTACGTTAAACGGGCTGCGGGCGATTTGAGCGTCGGCCAGGTGAGCGACTTCGTCAGCACGCCGCAGGGTGGCGTCATCGTGGTGCTTGATAAACGCGAGACGCTCGATCCGTCCGTTTTTGAAAAGGCGCGGCCGATTCTCGAGAGCCGTGCGTTGGAAAATCAAAGCCAGATGGTTTTCTACGAATGGCTGCGCGAACGCCGTCACGTGGCTGGCGTCCCGGAAACGAAGGCTCCGGCAGCGACCGGTTAGATCGGTCGGCTCCGCGAGACCGAAGCGCGCTTCAGATGGAATCGGTCGACGAGATTTTTGACGACGCGAACGGCGACCTCGCGGTCGGCGAGTTGGAGAGCGCGGTGGAGAAATATCGCCGGTGCGTCGAGCTCGATCCGCAATTCTTCGACGGCTGGCACGCGCTCGGGATGGCTTTGATGAAACTGGGTCGATTTTCGGAGGCGATCGAGGCGGGCAAGAAAACGGTCGCGCTCAAGCCTAACGACCAAATCGGCTGGACCAGCCTCTCGCTATTCTACAATCGCAACGGCGACATCAAGGAAGCGGAAGCCGCCGGGACCAAGGCGAAAATTTTGTCCTGGGGCGGGAAGATCGCGAAGGAATAGTCGCCAACTGATCGCAGCCGCGAGCTACTTTCCCGACCAGCGATAGAAGCTCTGGTAGTGGCCGATGCCGCTGCGGTAATTGATGTAGGTCGCCAGCGCGAGCAGCGGAAAATTTTGGCGGTACATATCGTACTTCAAATAGAAGACCCGCGGAAACCCAGTCCCGGTAATTTCCAATTCATCCCAGGCGCCGTCGGTCCGCTGCGTGTCGAGCAGGTAGCGCAAACCGCGTTGCACGCTCGGCCGGTCGAGATCGCCACACGCACATAGGCCCATCAGCGCCCAGGCGGTCTGCGAAGCGGTGCTCGCGCCTTTGCCCTTCAGATCCGGATTTTCATACGAGGCGCATGATTCGCCCCAGCCGCCGTCGTCATTCTGGCAGCTCTCCAGCCAATCGCGTCCGCGCAGGATCCAATTGGCGGTCATGTCTTCGCCAATCGCGCGCAGGCCGCGCAGCACCTGCCAGGTGCCGTAAATGTAGTTCACGCCCCAGCGGCCATACCAGGAGCCATCGTCCTCCTGCGTCTCGCGCAGGTAACGAACGGCTTTGCGCACGAGCGGCCGGCCGGGATTGAAGCCGATGTAGCCTAACAATTCCAAAGTGCGCGCCGTCAGGTCGCTGCAGGTCGGGTCAAGAATGGCGTTGTGATCGGCAAACGGCATGTCCTCCAGCCAGCGCCGGGTCACGTCCTTGTCGAAAGCAGCCCAGCCGCCGTCGCGGCATTGGAAGCTCAACTGCCAGTCGAGCGCGCGATCGAAAATCTCCGCGAGATGCGCTTGCTCGTTAGGCCGGACCAGTCGCAACGCCATCAGGACCATCGCGGTGTCGTCGGTGTCGGGATAGAAAACGTTGTTGTACTCGAAGGCCCAGCCGCTCGCTTTCGCATGCGAATTGTTGGCCGTCCAATCGCAGCGCACCCGCACTTCCTTGTCGACCAACCATTGGGCCGCTTTTTGCAGCGCCGGGTGCTGCGCCGGGAAGCCGGACTCGGCGAGCGAGATGATGTTGATCGCAGTGTCCCAGACCGGGGAAAGGCAGGGCTGGATCCGAAAATCGTCCGGATCATCCACGAAAAGCCCTTCGAAATCGTTCAGCGCTTTTTTGTAGAGCGGATGCTCTTTCGGATAATCGAGCGCGCGCAGGGCGATGATCGAGTTGAGCATCGCGGGGAAGACCGCGGCGAGACCGTCGCTGCCTTCTCCGATCCGCTCCACCATCCAGCGTTCTGCTTCCTCAAGCGCGCGCTGCCGCAGGGCCTTGCTGTGCATCGGTTCGAGGAGCTTGAGAGCGCGATCAGCGCGCAGGAAAAAATTCCGCCAGGTAAGAAGCCGCTGATCGCGCGCAAGGGTGAAATCGTTCCCCTCCGTTCCGACTGGATAAAGCTCATGCAGTTGCTTGTCATGCGGCAACTCGCGGGTCGGCTTGAAATGATTGATGATCGCGAGCGGGATGAGCATCGCGCGGCTCCAGGAGGACATCTTGTAGATGTTGAAAAAGCACCAGCTCGGGAGCAGCACCATCTCGACCGGGATAACGGGCAGGTATTTCCAGGGAAATTGCCCTAACAATGCCAGGTAGAGCTTGCTGTAGGTGTTCATCCGCGGGATGCCGCCGAGCCGCAAAATATTGGCACGGGCTTCCTGCATGAACGGGGCGTCCGGGCTGTGGCCGGCGAGCTTGAGGGCGAAGTAGGCTTTGACGCAGGCGTTGATCTCGCTCGGGCCGCCGTAGAAAATGTTCCAGCCGCCATCCGGCAACTGGCGTTTCAGGATGTGCTTGGTGCAACGCCGTTGCAGGCTCTCGTCAACCTCGCCCAGCCAGTGCATGAAGAGCACGTAATCGGAGCAGAGCGTGCTATCGACCATCAGCTCGCCGACCCAATGGCCGTCCGGCTTTTGCTGGCGGAGAAGATTCTGCTGCGCGAGACCGATCGCTTCCGTCAGTTCCGCCGTCGTCGCCGGGCGCGGCGCACTTTCCTTCGCGACTCGCGGGAGGGCGATGATGTTGGCCGAAGGATTACCCATGTCTGGCGCTCAAGACGCCTGCGCGGCGGGTTCCGCCTTTTTTCCGGTGAGGTGACCGTTGCCGGAAGTGACACCGTTATAGGCGGTGATCTCATTCCCGCGGCCGGTCGGCTTCGGCTTGGGACCGAAGTTAAAACGCACCGTCTTCCAGGTGTCGCCGCTCTGGGCGTTGAGGCCGAGGCTGGCAGTCGGCTCGTAGCCGCAATGCACCATGCAGTTCTCGCAACGGCTGTCTTTCACGACGCCGTTTTCGACGCCGTATTTGTCCCATTGCACCTGGTCGAGCAGTTCCTGGTAGCTGGAATAATGCGCGTCCGTCATCAGATAGCACGGGCCTTTCCAGCCGCGAATGTTGCGCGTCGGGATGGCCCAGGCGGAGCAGGTCAGGTCGCGTTTGCCGGCGAGGAACTCGAAATAAATCGGCGTCCCGAGAAGGGTGTAATCCTTCATCCACTGCTCGATTTTCTTGAACTTCTCGATCGTCATCTGGCGGGTAAGGAAGAAATTTTCCGGCTTCAGATTGAGCCGCGAGATCATGTCTTTCTTGGCCGCGTCGTATTCGTAGCCGGGAGAAATGGTATGTCCGTCAACCCCGAGATCGCTCAGATAATCGAACATCTGCTCGACCTCGGTCATGTCGGTTTCCTTGTAGATGGTGGTGTTGGTCGCGACCTGGTAGCCGAGAATTTTCGCCATCTTGATCGCGAGGATGCATTCCTTGAAGACGCCCTCGCGCTCCACGATCAAGTCATGCGTCCGCTCGAGGCCGTCGAGGTGGACGTTCCAATACATCCATTTGCTCGGACCAATCGTCGGCTTGGCCGGGTCCTTGGGGCCCTGTTGGATGGCGGTTGCGTCCTTCTCGCTCATCAGGCCGGCGCTGATCAGTTCGCTGATCTTCTGCTCAATCTCGGTCGCCCGCTTCGGATACTCGGCCGCCATCCATTCGCGCATCTTTTTGCGCATGAACATGGCGTTGGTGCAGATGTAAATGATGCGGCCTTGGTCGTGGAGGCCCTGCACGAGAGCCTCGATTTGAGGATAGATGAGCGGTTCGCCGCCGCAGATGGAGACCATTGGGGCGTTGCATTCCTGGGCGGCGGAGAGGCAGTCCTCGAGCGGAAGGATGTCCTTCAGCGAGGTGGAATATTCGCGAATCCGGCCGCAACCGGTGCACGTAAGATTACAGGTGTGCAGCGGTTCCAGCTGCAACACGGTGGCAAATTTTTTCGTCCCGCGAAGCTTGTGGCCCACGATGTAGGCCGCGATCTTCGTCGTGAGCGCGAGAGGAAATCTCATAAGTGCGGGATACTAACAAGCAGGCTCTTACTGTCAATGGAAGCGGCCGGTCCCCCGCCGGCAACCTCAGTTGCAGGTAGGCCTCCGACCGATTCTATTCCGGGATGGCCTTGATCCCGCCGGAAAAACGAAACGTCGCCGTCCTCGGCGCCTCGCCGAAGCCCGATCGCTACTCCAACCAGGCGGTGCGGCTGCTGGCGAAGATGGATTACCGGCCTCTGCCCGTGAACCCGGCGTTTCCCGAAATCGAGGGAATGACCTGCTACCCGAGTATCGGGGCCGTCGATGAACCGGTGCACACGATCACGCTTTACCTCGGGCCGGCGCGCTCGACGCCGCTGATCGACGACATTCTGGCCGCCGAGCCGCAACGGATCATCATGAACCCCGGCGCGGAAAACGAGGAGCTCGCTGCCGCGGCCAGCGGCGCAGGCATCGAAGTGGTCGAGGCCTGCACCTTGGTCATGCTGCGGACGGGGTTGTTCTAGAATTTGGGGCCCCGCCCCAAGCGTTACGGTGCACAATCGGGCGTCAGCTCCCCGAGGTTGTAGCTTCGTAACAAAGCCGCGTCGTTTATCATCGCGTTGCCGGTATCGGAACTCCGCTTCACGTCAAAGGGCAACTTCCCGGAGAAGCCACTTAGGAGGCCGTCCGCATCCGCGATCGTGCTGCTGACCGGTGCCGGATCGGAACCGTTCGCGAGATTTAATTTGGTCGCGATCAGTTCGCCCGCGAGGATGAGGCTGGCGTCCGCTCTCCAACCAGAAGTCGTTAGGATTCCGCGCAACTCGTCTTTGCTGTAAGACTGGCTGCCCAGCTCCAGACTATCGACCGGCCAAAGCGCGGAGTTGTGCCTCCAGAATGCGAGGGGCTGCGGACACGCCGCCGAGCCCGCCGCCACGGTGCGCAGGATTGTTCCGAAACCGCCGACGGCAGTGCCATTCGCAGCATCGGGGAACGCAAGATCGTAGAGGTCCTGATTCGTCCCGCTCTCCTGACGAGTCCAGGTCGCGCCACCGTCCGACGTTTTCAGGACCGTTCCTAGTTGGCCAACGGCGGTCGCATGATCGGCATCGGTCGTCGTCACGGCGAGGAGTGTCTCAGTCGCCCCGCTCGTCTGGCTGGTCCAGGTTTGCCCGCCATCGGTCGTCCGGAGAATCACCCCCAACTCGCCAACCACGATTCCGTTATTGGCATCCGCGAATGAAACTGCCCGCAACTGCGCGGTTGTTCCGCTTGATTGGGGGACCCAGTTTTGCCCGCCGTCGGTGGTGTGAAGGATCGTCCCGGAATCGCCGACAACGGTCCCTGCATTCGCATCGGTGAAATAGACGCCGAGCAGCCCCCCTCTCGTGCCGCTCACTTGCGAGGTCCAATGTTCGCCACCGTCGGTCGTGTGGATAATCGTGCCGGAAAGGAACCCGACCGCCGTGCCATTGTTGTCGTCGCTAAAGAAGACCTTGTAGAGGTAGTCGGTCGTTCCGCTTTCCTGGGTCACCCAGGTCTGGCCGCCGTCGGTAGTGCGGAGGACGGTTCCGCTTTCGCCCACGATCGTTCCGGTAGTGGCGCTGCTGAAATCGACTCCGAAAAAGTTGAGGCCGCTGAAGGTGTTGCTAATCCCGCTATCCTGACGGGTCCACGTTTTTCCACCGTCCGTGGTCCGGAGGATCGTGCCACTCGGATAATCGTAGCCGACCGCAGTCCCCGTATTTGCGTCCGTGAAGGACACTCCGTACAGATACTGGAAGGTCGCGCTCGGCTGAGTGAACGCCCAATCGCTGCCGCCGTCGGTCGTGCGCAGGATCGTCCCGGAATTTCCCACCACGACCGCGTTGTCCGAGTCGCTCGCGGAGACCGCATAGAAAAGATTGAGCGTGGGCGTGGTTTGCTCCGTCCAGCTCGCGCCGCCATCGCTCGTGCGGAGAATGATCCCGCTTCCGCCGAACTCGAATCCGACAGCCGTCCCGTTGTTCGCGTCGGCAAACGAAACTCCGTAGAGCGTTTTGAACGTCCCGCTGGGTTGCACAAACCAGTTTGCGCCGCCGTCGGTCGTGCGAAGAATGGTGCCGGCATCGCCCACCGCCGTGCCGTTGTTTGCATCGGTAAACGAAACATCGAAGAGAAATTGCGCTCCAGGGTTTGGCTGGATAACCCAGGTCGCGCCGCCGTCTGTGGTCCGAAGGATTTGGCTTTCACCGATTGTCCCGCCGACTGCGGTGCCGTTGTTCGCATCCGTGAACGAAACCCCGAACAGAGTAAACACAGTGCCGCTGGTTTGCGCGACCCAGTTCGTGCCGCCATCCGTCGTGTGAAGGATCACGCCGCCTTCACCCACTGCGGTTCCATTGTCGGCGTCGGTGAAAGAGACGGCACGCAGTTCAGCGGTCGTGCCGCTCGCCTGGGTGGTCCAGTTGTCGCCGCCGTCCGTGGTGCGGAGAATAATTCCGCCGGCGCCGACCGCGGTGCCGTGGTTGGCGTCGCTGAATGAAACGTCCCATAAATCGAGCGACGTCCCGCTCTTCTGGATTGTCCAGCTGTTTCCGCCATCGGTTGTCCGAACGATCGTGCCGTAAAAACCGACGGCCGTGCCGGTATTCGCATCGATGAAGGATGCGCCGCGCAGGTCGTTCCCCTGCGGAAGCGGATTCTGCCAGGACCACTCGCTCGATTGCGCGTCGTTCGACGCTCCGGCGACCGGCGAGCCGAAGGAGAGGCTGATCACGGCGCCGAAAACAAAAAGCAACAGAATCGATCGGAGAGCTGGAAAAATGGATCTTTTGGTCATTGCTCAACTAAGAACAGCGACCTCTGTTTTTCAATGCAGCGGACGGAAACGCGCTGCATTTCCCGAGCCGAAATGCGGCCTAACGAATCGTTCGATTGGTTCTACTGTCCGACCAGCCCGCGCCGGATCAGGCTGACCGCGATCGCCGCGAGGAGGAGCGAGACGAGCTTGGAAATGCCGTTGATCCCCTGCTTGCCCATGATCTTGGTGAGGCGATCGGAATAACAAAAAACCACCGCTACGATGACGAGGTTCACGATCAACGAGAGCAACGTGTAGGTCACCCCGACCGAGTCGGTCAAAACCAGCAGCGCCGTGAGCAAGGCCGGCCCCGCGATCAACGGCATGCCTAGCGGGACGATCCCGAAAGACTCCGTCGTCGTCCGTTTCTCGCCGCCGATATCGAGCAGATCGCGCACGGCAAAAACGAGCAGGAGCAACCCGCCGGCCACTTGAAAATCCGCCACCGTGATCCCGAGCGCCTTGAAAATCAGTTTCCCGAGAAACATGAACCCGATCGAAATCGCGAATGCCGTCCCGATCCCGAGGAGCGCCTCTTGTTGGCGCCGCTTCTGTTCCACGCTCGCTCCCAGCCCGATGAAAATCGCCACCATCCCGACCGCATCGATCGCAACGAAGATCGGGATGAAGGCAATCAAGAACTTGGTGACGAAATCCCTCACGCCCCGACTGTGGATTGGCCGTCGCCAATTTCCAATTGCCAATTGCCAGAAAAACGAGTCGAGTTCCCAACCGATCGTCGTTCCCCTCACCTTCGTGGCGATCGGAAACTAGAAATTGCAATCCATGAAACGCTTCCTGCTCGTTAGTCTGTTATCCGCCTTCGCTTTTTCCGTTCACGCCGAGGCGGTCAAAAGCCTCTCCGATTTCCAAGCCGCGGCCGATAAGGCGAACGAAATCCTGGTCATTCCGGACTGGCCGAAAACGCCGATCGAAGTTCAGGGCGAGATCAACACCGCCATCGCCAAGGCCAACGCCGCGCTTGATATGATCGGGAAGCAGGATCTCGGCAAAGTGACTTTCCAAAGCACCGTCGGCGCGCTCGATAACATCCAGAACGACGCCCAGACCGCGGTCTCCAAGACGGTCGTTATTCAGCAAACCAACCAGGACGCCGCCATGCGCGACGCGGCCGAGAAAGCGATCAAGGTTTTCCAGGATTGGGCGGTCGGGATCGATTATCGCGAGGACGTTTACAAGGCGGTCAAAGCTTTTGCCGACACCAAACCGAAACTGGAAGGCGAAGACGCGCTTCTCCTCGAGCACACCATGCGCGATTACCGCCGCGCCGGGCTCGCCCTTGCCCCCGACAAGCGCGCCGAAGTCGAAAAGCTGCGCAAGGAACTGGCCAAACTCGAGACCGATTTCCAGGCCAACATCGTGGCTGTGAAGGCGCCTGTCGTGTTCACCAGGGCCGAGCTGGAGGGCGTGCCGGATACGATTCTCGACTCACCGGGCGTCAAGACCGGCGACGACTCCTACACCATCCTCGCGAACGTCACCTTCCACTACAACACGGTCGAGGAAACGGCCAAGAAAGAGGAAACCCGCAAGCATCTTTACCAGGTGCGCTTCAATCTCGCGCGCGAGAAAAACGTCCCGGTCCTGAACGACATGCTGGCGCATCGCAACCAGATCGCGCTCAAGCTCGGCTACAAATCGTGGGATGATTTCCAGACCGAAATCAAGATGGCCAAGAGCGGCGCCGCGGCCAAGACGTTCATCAACGATCTCGTGGCCGGGATTCAGCCGAAGTTCGACGCCGAAGTCGCGGAGTTGCGCAAGCTGAAGGTCGCGGAAACCAAGGATCCGAACGCGCAGATCAGCATCTGGGATTGGCGCTACTTCCAGAACGAGCTCAAGAAAGACAAATACACCGTCGATACCGACGCGCTGCGCGTTTACTTCCCCTTCCAGCATGTGCTCGACGGGATGTTCAACATCTACCAGAGCATCTTCGGGCTGAAGTTTACCAAGATCATCGCGCCTTATAAATGGATCGACGATCTTCAGCTCTACATGGTGACGGACGCGGCCAGCGGACAGCCGTTAGGCATGTTCTATCTCGATATGTTTCCGCGCGAAGGGAAGTTCAATCACTTCGCGGAGTTCGGGATCATCCAGGGCAAATTATTGCCTAACGGGAAGTATCAGCGCCCGACCGTTGCCCTCATTTGCAACTTCCCGCCCCCGGCCAAGGACAAGCCGTCGCTCCTGAGTCACAGTGATGTCGAGACGCTCTTCCACGAGTTCGGCCACGCTCTCCACGCCATCGTGACGACGGCCAAATATGTCCGCTTTTCCGGCACAAGTGTCCCGGCGGATTTCGTCGAGGCACCCTCGCAGATGCTGCAGAACTGGGTCTGGGACAAGAAGGTGCTCGATACCTTCGCGGCCGATTACCGCGATCCTTCGAAGAAGATCCCGGCCGAGATGATCGCGAAAATGAAGGAGGCGAAGCTCGCCACGGTCGGCGTCTTTTACCGCCGCCAGTTTACCTTCGCCGACATCGATCTCACCCTGCACGACGTCCATCCCGAGGGTCAGCCTTACGATTGCGTCGCGATGTCGAATCCGATTTTCCCGAAAGACTTTCTCCCGATCGATGACAACACAGCCTTTGTCGCTTACTTCGGCCACCTCGCCGGTTACGACGCCGGCTACTACGGCTACGCCTGGGCGGACGCGATTGCGGCCGACATGGCGACCGTTTTCCAGAAAGCGCCTAACGGATATCTCGACAAGACGGCCGGGATGAAACTGCGCAAGGAAATCTACGCGCCGGGCGGTTCGCGCGACATCGACATCTCGATCCACAATTTCCTCGGCCGCGACCGTTCCATCCAGCCCTACCTGAAAACGTTAGGTATCGAGAGCCCGGGCAAGGCCAAGGGCGGTCCTTCGGGCGAAGAAGGTTCCGGCGCGGCCAAACCACCGACCAAGCCATAGTAAAGCCCGATCGCGGGCAGGTAATGAAGCCCGGGCGCGTGAAGGTCCGGGCTTCTTGCATTATATTGTCGGCGTGATGAACAAAGTCGCCCACATTTCGCTCGCGCTCTCCGCCCTCTCACTTCTCGCTGCCACCACCCCGGTCGAACCGCCGAAGGAAGCCGAGAACGCGATCGATGCCGCTGGTCTGCTCCAGCACATCAAAGTCCTCGGCTCGGATAAATTTGAAGGACGCGCACCCGGTTCGAAGGGCGAGGAAGAATCGGTCAATTACATTACCGCACAGTTCAAGGGACTCGGCTTAAAACCGGGCAACCCGAACGGCACCTACACGCAGGAAGTGCCGATGGCCGGCATTTTAACCAAGCCAACCGCGCAGTTCACCATCGGCGACAAGAAGATGGAATTGCACTCACCTAACGACTACGTCGCTTTCACCCAGCAGATCACGCCGGAGATTAAAGTGGATCAATCCGAGATGGTCTTTGTCGGCTACGGTGTCGTCGCCCCGGAGTATGGCTGGGACGATTACAAAGGTGTCGACGTCAAAGGCAAGACGGTCGTTTGCCTGATCAACGATCCGCCGATTCCTTCGCCTAACGACCCCTCGAAGCTCGACGACAAGATGTTCAAGGGCAAAGCGATGACCTACTACGGCCGTTGGATGTACAAATACGAGATGGCCGCCGAGAAAGGCGCTGCCGCCGCCGTCATCGTCCACGAAACGATTCCCGCCGCCTATCCCTGGTCGGTGGTGGCGAACAGCAACGCCAAGGCCAACTTCGTGATCGACGCGCCGGACAAGAACATGAGCACGATCGGCGTCCGCTCCTGGATCACGCTCGACATCGCGCGCAAACTTTTCGCCGCCGCGGGAAAGAACTACGACGAGCTGAAGAAGGAAGCGCTGCGCAAGGATTTCAAGCCGGTGTCGTTAGGCGCCAAAGCCAGCTTCACGCTTTCAAACCAGATCACGCACTTCAAGTCGCGTAACGTGATCGGAAAGCTCGAAGGGAGCGACCCAAAGCTGAAAGACGAATACGTCATCTATAGCGCGCATTGGGATCACCTCGGCCGCGATACCAAATTGAAAGGCGACCAGATTTACAACGGCGCGCTCGACAATGCTTCCGGGGTCGCCTCCATCCTCGAGATCGCGCAGGCTTTTACCAAGCTTCCGCAACCGCCGTCGCGCAGCATCCTGTTCCTCGCCACCACCGCAGAAGAAGCGGGATTGTTAGGCGCGAAGTATTACGCAGAAAAACCTCTCTACCCGCTCGATCACACTCTCGCCGATATCAACATCGACGTCGTTAACCCGTGGGGAAAGACCCACGACGTCGAGGACACCAGCTACGGCAATTCGACCCTCGACGAGATGTTCGCCGCCGCCGCGCAACACCAGGGCCGAACCGCCAAGCCCAACAGCGAGCCGGAGAAAGGCTACTTTTATCGCGCCGATCAATTCGAGTTCTCGAAGGTAGGCGTGCCCGGCCTTTATCCCGGGAGCAAACCGAAGGACTTCGTCGGCCAACCCGCCGGATACGGCCAGCAGATGAGCGACGACTACACGCTGCACCATTATCACCAGGTTTCCGACGAAGTGAATCCCAAGTGGGACCTGTCCGGCGCCGTCCAGGACGATCAACTGCTCTTCGATGTCGGCTATCAGGTCGCGAATGGCGATCAATTTCCAACCTGGATGCCTGACTCCGAGTTCAAGGCCAAGCGCGACGCGATGATGTCGCGCACCCGGTAGGGGGAGACTCCGTCGAGCCTGGGAAGAAAACATCGCGGCTAAAAAAAGTGACTGAAGAGACGTCATCCTGCCGGCTCGACGGAGTCTCGCCCTACCGAGATTAGCACGCTAGATTCCGCGCATGAATTCCTCTCTGCCAATCATCAGCGTCGTCATCGGGATCGCACTTCTTCTTTTTGGGCGACGCCTGTTCTGGCTTTTCGTTGCCGCCCTTGGCTTCGCCATCGGCCTGGAGCTCGCGCCTTATCTTAGTCAGCATCCGCCGCTCTGGCTTTCACTCGTCCTTTCGCTCGGTCTTGGCCTGCTCGGCGCGATCATCGCGCTTCTCCTGCAAAAGATTGCCATCGGCATCGCCGGTTTCCTCGTCGGCGGACGCGTCGCGGTCGCAGTAGCGGCGGCGTTTCTGGTCGATCACGCGCATTATTCCGCCATCACATTTGTCATCGGTGGAATCGT
>DASXYO010000076.1:0-3997 GCA_036502465.1 Chthoniobacterales bacterium | reverse complement strand
GGATGACTTGAAAACGTCCGATCGGCGTGCGGTGGCCTTCCCGGCCGCTGGAGATGCGGGAACTCGCGACGAGGGTTTTGCCGCGGTAAAGATAAGCTTCCTGGGCGCGCAGACTAACGACAATCGACGCCCGACCTGATTGCCGGGCCGGCAGGTTGGATTCGACCATTTCGGTCAGGGTGGAGCAACCGCACAGGGAAGTGAGGAGGAGTCCGAGTGCGCAAAGTGGTAAAAATCGTTTCGTCATCGGCTCCGGTTCGAACGGTCGCAACGTGGAATCGCTATCCGATGTGCGCAATCCGGTTTTGCCACCCAGCGCGCGAATCCAATTGAAGGTGGTTGCGCCTCACACACTGATTGTGGCATGACACGGCCGTGAGTTCGCGGCACGAAGAAATCGAATCGGCGCTACCGGTAGACCTCGATGCGCTTCCACGACTGGACGGATTCCGCCTGCGCGGCATGCAGATGACGCGGCTCGAGACTTTCATCGACGCCGCGTTTGCTTTCTCGATCACGATGCTGGTCATCGCCGCGCAGCAAATCCCGGATGATATCGAAACGCTGCTGGCGGCGTTTCGGAATGTGCCGACTTTCATTTTCAGCATTTACATCATCGGAATTTTCTGGCGAGGCCACTGGCTTTGGAGCCGGCGTTATGGTTTGGAAGACGGCGTTTCGATCTTCATCAGCTGGTCGATGCTGGTCACGATCCTGATCTACATTTACCCGCTGAAAGCCGTCTTCGGTGGGATGTTTTACTTCCTCAGCCACGGACAGTTTGGGCAGCGGCTCCACGCGACTTCCAATGCGCAGGTGCGAGCTCTCTTCGCGGTTTACGCAATCGGTTTCAGCGCCATCGCGCTGGAAATCCTGCTCCTCAACCTGCGGGCCTGGCGACTGCGCGAACCACTCCGCCTCAACGCACGGGAACAACTAATGACTCGCGGCCAGATCAATGGTTGGAGTATTCCGTTGGGCGTCGGGCTCCTCTCGCTCCTCCTGGCGCTGATCCTGCCGGTGCGGTTCTTGGATTGGAGCGGCTGGGTCTATTTTTCGATGGCGCTCGTGGTGCCGATTCACTCAGCGCTGCGTCGGCGGCGGCTCGCCGCCGCGTCGCGGGTCACGCCGTAAAAGAGGTGGCTGGGGAGGGAATTGAACCCCCGACACGAGGATTTTCAGTCCTCTGCTCTACCAACTGAGCTACCCAGCCCGCGCCCGGCAGGACGCAGACGAATTGTCCGCGGCCGGGTGGTCACTATGCCGGATTCTTTTTCGCGGGCAAGGGCCTTCTCAGGCAAAGGTCCGCGGCAAATCGATCGCCTGCCGCAGGAGGTGAAGATAAAGGGCGCGGGAGATTTCCTTCGCGCCAAATTGCTCGAGATGCGGGGTGAGCCATTGCGTGTCGAGAAGAGTGAAACGTCGCTCCCGCAGGCGCTCGACCAACGCCCAAAGTGCGATCTTGGACGCGCCGGTCGCGCGGTGAAACATCGACTCGCCAAAAAAAACCCCGCCGATTGCGACCCCGTAGAGGCCGCCGACGAGTTCGTTAGCCGACCAGGCTTCGACCGAATGCGCCGCGCCCAGTTCATGCAGGCGCGTGTAGCTTTCGATAATTTCTGGGTTGATCCAAGTGTCGGGGCGCGCCGCGCAGGCACGCATCACTTCCTCGAAGCAGGTATTGATTCGAATCTCGATCTGCGCGTTGCGGCGTTCGCGCTTCAGACCATGCGGAACATGAAAAGCCTCCAGCGGCAGAATCGTGCGCGGGTCGGGCGAGAACCAGCGGATCTCGCCGTTCTCCATCGCCATCGGGAAGACGCCGAGCCGGTAAGCTTGCAATAAGAGTTCAGAATCAATCATCGGCCTGCGCGTCGCCATTAATCGCTGGAAATCATTTTCCTGAGCGCCTCTTCTCTTGCAAAGCAAGCGCGCCCTTTTACGTTTCCAGATGAAACCCCTCTCTGTCGACGCTTCGCCGTTCGCAAGTCGCTCGGCGCCTCACATCCCGTGAAGACAACGGCCCATTCGCGAGTTCTCATTCTCGATTTCGGTTCGCAATACACGCAGGTCATCGCCCGCCGCGTGCGGGAATGCCAGGTCTATTCCGAGATCGTTAGGCACGATATTACAGCGGCGGAAATTACCGAGTTGGCGCCGAAGGGAATCATCCTCTCGGGCGGTCCGGCCAGTGTTTATGACAAGAGCGCACCGCAAATCGATCTCCAGATCTTTTCGTTAGGCATTCCCGTTCTCGGCATCTGCTACGGGATGCAGTTGATGGCCCGCCACCTCGGCGGGGAAGTCGAGTTCAGCTCCCGGCGCGAATACGGGGCCGGGCTTTTGCAGATCGAAAAACGCACTCCGCTCCTCGACGGCCTGGGCGACCAGATGGACATCTGGAACAGTCACGGCGACAAGCTGACTGCGCTTCCGGAAGGTTTTCATGCGATCGCGCACACCGAGAATTCAGCCTTCGCCGCCATCGAAGACAGCGACCGCCAGCTCTTCGCTCTGCAGTTTCACCCGGAGGTTTCGCACACGCCGCGCGGGAAAGAGATCATTGAGAATTTCCTCTTCCGCGTCTGCCACTGCGCGATGGACTGGACGATGGGCTCGTTCATCGACGAAGCCTGCGCCCGCGTCCGAGAGCAGGTCGGCGACCAGAAGGTGGTGCTCGGCCTGAGCGGCGGCGTCGATTCCTCCGTCGCGGCCGCCCTCTTGCACAAGGCGATCGGCGACCAGCTGACCTGCATCTTCGTCAATAACGGACTCCTGCGCGAAAACGAAGCCGAGATCGTGCAGCGCGTTTTCGGGGAGAACTTCCAGATCAAACTCAAGTATGTCGACGCGTCGGAGAGTTTCCTGAAATTGCTCGAAGGCGTGACCGATCCGGAGACGAAACGCAAGGTCATCGGAGGCGAGTTCGTTAGGGTGTTTGAGCAGGCGACGGAGGAATTGCTGGCGCAAGACCGGGCCGACCAGCGACCGCACGCGGGTTATCGTTTCCTGGCCCAGGGCACGCTCTACCCGGATGTCATCGAGAGCGTTGCGATTGGCGGCAATCCCGCCTCGCTCATTAAGAGCCATCACAACGTCGGCGGCCTTCCGGAGAAGATGAATTTCGAGCTGGTCGAGCCGCTCCGCCAGCTTTTCAAAGACGAAGTACGCCAGGCCGGGCTCCAGCTCGGTTTGCCTAACGAGATCGTGCATCGCCAGCCATTCCCCGGGCCCGGACTGGCGGTCCGCATTCTCGGCGAAGTCACTCCCGAGCGGCTCCGTATCCTGCGCGACGCCGACTCCATCGTGGTGAGCGAAATGAAATCTGCGGAGTGGTATTACCGCGTCTGGCAATCTTTCGCGGTCCTCCTGCCGGTCCGCTCCGTTGGCGTCATGGGCGACCAGCGCACGTACGAAAACACGATTGCACTTCGCATCGTCGAAAGTCAGGACGGCATGACCGCCGACTGGGTGCGGTTGCCCTACGAAATCCTGGCCCGCATCTCAAGCCGCATCGTGAACGAGGTCAAAGGCGTCAACCGCGTCTGCTACGACATCTCGACCAAGCCACCGAGCACGATCGAGTGGGAGTGATGGGGATTCACGTCCTCGACACCCGGCATCTCGGCCGGCCCGGCATCATCGCCGCGACCGCGCTCGAGACAAAGGAAGGCATCGCGCTTTTCGATACCGGCGCGGAGGCGACCTTTGAGAATGTCGCGACTGCGATGCGCGCCGCCGGCTTTTCGCCTAACGACGTACGCCATGTTTTTCTCAGCCACATCCATCTCGATCACGCTGGTGCGGCCTGGCGTTTCGCGGAGCTGGGGGCCACGATTCATGTTCACCCGCGCGGAGCACGTCATCTGGTCGATCCGGCCCGGTTGATGGAATCCGCTACGCGCATTTTTGGTGATCAAATGCAGCGACTCTGGGGCGAAATGCGTCCGATCCCGGCGGACCAAGTGCAGATGACTAACGACAGCGAAATCATCCG
>DASXYO010000075.1:0-15125 GCA_036502465.1 Chthoniobacterales bacterium | reverse complement strand
GACGAATTTACGGAAGCGGATTGGCATCAGGCGAAAAACGAACTGACCGGCGTCGAGGGCTCGCACACGCCCGAAGTCGGCGACGACATGGACGACGATAGAAGCGAGCGCGACGAAGTGGTCGGAGCTGCCGGTCATCGGGTACCGAACAATGGCTTCGAGGAAGACGTGAACGTCGGCGAGGAACTCGTGAGCGGCGGTCTCGAGGAAGCGGCGCATGACCAGATGGTCGAAGCGCGGCGGGAGGAACTCGACAGCGAACGCGAATCCTAATGGGCACCGCCTCGATCACCGAATCCGGGACGCCCTCCAGCGTGGAGTCGCAGGCGCGGAAAAAAGAGAGCCGCGTCGAACCCCTGCTCGCGCGTTTTCGGCAGGTCCGTAATTTTTCCGAATCGCTTTGCGCCACGCTCGAGCCGGAGGATTACGTCGTGCAATCGATGCCCGACGTCAGCCCAACGAAATGGCACCTCTCGCACACCAGTTGGTTTTTCGAGACGTTCATCCTGAAAGTCTGGATGCCCGGTTACAAGCCGGAGGTTCCGGAATACGCCTACCTTTTTAATTCCTATTACAACGCCGCGGGCGACATGCATCGGCGCGATCTGCGCGGGCTGATCTCGCGCCCAACGGTCGCGGAAGCCTATCGCTTTCGGCATTCGATCGATCAGCATGTGGAGGAACTACTCGAAAGCGCAGACGACGAACTGCTGCAGCAGCTTGAGCCGGTCTTCACCATCGGTCTGCATCACGAGCAACAGCATCAGGAACTCCTCGTGACCGACATAAAGCATGTCTTCGCGCAGAATCCGCTGCATCCCATTTTTCGAGAAAGAAACGACCGCATCGAACGCCGCACCGTCGCTCCCTGCGATTTCGTGGATTTCGATGAGGCGATCGTCGAGATCGGCCATGATGGACGCGGTTTCAGCTACGACAACGAAGGGCCGCGACACCGCGCATTGGTCGGCGCGTTTTCGCTCGCCACTCGCCCGGTCACAAACGGCGAATACATCGCCTTCATCGAGGACGGCGGCTACAAGCGACCGGAGCACTGGCTGTCGTTAGGCTGGACCACCGTGAATGAGCAGCGCTTCCAATCGCCGCTTTACTGGACGAAACGCGACGGACGCTGGTGGAACTTTACCCTCTCGGGATTGCGCCCGGTCGACGAGGCTGAACCGGTCACGCATGTTAGTCATTTCGAGGCCGACGCTTTCGCGAACTGGAGCGGACTACGGTTGCCGACGGAATTTGAGTGGGAACGGGCTACGAACGGTCTCCCGATCGAGGGCAACTTCGTCGACGCGGAGCGTTTCCATCCCGCTCCCGTGGCGGCCCGGCCTAACGAAAAGCTGGAGCAAATGTACGGCGACGTCTGGGAATGGACCCGCAGTGCCTACCTCCCCTACCCCGGCTATCGCGCCGCCCCCGGCGCCCTCGGCGAATACAACGGCAAGTTCATGAGCAGCCAGATGGTCCTGCGCGGCGGGTCCTGCGCCACCTCGCAGAACCACATGCGACCCACTTACCGCAATTTCTTTCAACCGGAAAAACGCTGGCAATTCACCGGCATCCGGCTCGCTCGCGACCCGCAATGAAAGGCTCACCCGGAGAAGTCTCCGTGCTCGATCTCGAACCGGCGGTTTCTGACTTTCTTGAGCAGGCGATCGGGGGTCTCTCGGCCTCGCCCCGCACTTTGCCGAGCAAATTTTTCTACGACGAACGCGGCTCGGATCTCTTCCAGGAAATCTGCGAACTGCCGGAATATTACGTCACCCGCACCGAGACCGAGATTCTGCGCAATTACGGTCCCGAGATCGCGGACTCGATCGGTGACAACGCTGAGTTGGTCGGCTTCGGTACCGGCGCCGGCGTCAAAACGCGAATGCTGCTCGATCACCTGCAAAATCTCATCGCCTATGTGCCGGTCGACATTTCGAAACAGCGCCTGACGGAATCGGCCGAAGCGCTCAGTCGGGAAATGCGGACCCTCGAGATTTTGCCGGTCTGCGCCGATTACCTGCAGCCGTTTGATTTGCCCACGCCGTCGCGCACTCCCGCGCACATTGCGGTTTATTTTCCTGGTTCCACGATCGGGAACATGCAGCCCGAGGTCGCGCGCCATTTTCTAACGCGCGTCGCCCGGCTCTGTGGTCATAGCGGCGGGCTCATCATCGGGGTTGATCTCCAGAAATCGAAAGACGTCCTTGAAGCCGCCTACAACGACAGCGCGGGCGTGACCGCCGCCTTCAATCTCAACATGCTGGAACGTGCCAATCGCGAGCTCGGCGCGGACTTCGAACTTTCGCAGTGGCGGCATCGCGCCATCTACAACGACCAGCCGCACCGGATCGAAATGCACCTGATCAGCGAGCGCGACCAATCTGTTCATCTCGGCGATCGTGAATTCCGTTTCGCTGCCGGCGAAAAGATCATCACGGAATTTTCCTACAAGCACACGATTGAGGGCTTCTGCGCGCTGGCCGCGTCCGCCGGATTTCAGCTCGCCCATGTCTGGACCGATCCAAAAAAGCTCTTCGCTGTTTTTCACTTCACAACCCTCTAGGCTCTGAGGTGTAGTGGCGGGCGTGTTGCCCGCTTGGCTGCGCTCTTCTTGCGGCTGACACAGCCGCCACTACATCCATGGATCCGCTTGTTCGATTGATCGGCGTCAGCAAGAGCTTTGGCGGGACTACCGCCCTGCAACCGACCGACCTCGATTTTGCACCTGGCCTAACGACTGCCTTGATCGGCCCCAGCGGATGCGGAAAATCGACTCTCCTCCGCCTCGTCCTCGCCCTTCTCCGGCCGGACAGCGGGAAAGTCCTGTTCGACGGCGCGGAAGTGACCGAAGCCAACGCCGAGGCCGTCCGCCGCCGCGTCGGCTACGTGATCCAGGAGGGCGGCCTCTTTCCACACCTGACCGCGCGGGCCAACGTTCTTCTCATGTCGCGCCATCTCGGCCGGCCAGAGCAGGAAATGGCCCGGCGCCTGGAGGAGCTTTGCGTGCTCTCGCAATTCCCGCGCGCAGGGCTCGATCGTTATCCCGCTGAGCTCTCCGGCGGCCAGCGCCAGCGCGTCAGCCTGATGCGCGCGCTCATGCTTTCGCCCGAAGTCCTGCTTCTCGACGAACCGCTCGGGGCGCTCGACCCGCTCGTGCGGTCAGCGCTGCAGCGGGATCTAAAGGAAATTTTCGCCCGCCTCCGACAGACGACCTTGCTCGTGACACATGACATGGGTGAAGCCGCTTATCTGGCGGATGAGATCGTGCTCATGAACGAAGGCCGCATCGTGCAGCGGGGTAGCGCGGCGGATTTTCGAGATCATCCGGCGACCGAATTCGTCTCCGAGTTCATCAATGCGCAGAGAGGCGCGACGTTTTGAAAACCGGAATCCTTCTGCTTGCTCTCATCGCCACCTCCACCCTGGCGGCAGAGCCGGTTGTGGTCGGCTCGAAGAAATTCACCGAGTCCTACGTGCTCGGCGGAATCGCCCGGACGGTGCTCGAGCGCGCCGGTTTTACGGTGCAGGAGCGCGCCGGGATGGGCGGCACGATCATCCTCTGGCAAGCCCTGAGCGACGGTCAGATCGACGTCTACCCCGAATACACCGGCACGATCGGCGAAGAAATTCTCAGGACGAAGGAGCGTCTCTCGGCGGACGAAATGCGTGCGGCCCTGAAAAAACTCGGCGTCGGCATGTCGGCTGACCTCGGTTTTAACAACACCTACGCCCTCGTCATGCGGCGGGCGGAGGCAGAGCGGCTCGGCATCCAGACGATCAGCGATCTGCGCCAGCATCCAGACCTTAAGGTCGGGCTGACCCATGAATTTCTCGATCGCCAGGATGGATGGCGTCCGCTCGCCGCGGCCTATGGCCTAACGATGACGAACGTGAGCGGGATCGATCACGCGATCGGCTATGCGGCTCTGGTCCGCGGCTCGATCCAGATCAAGGACGCCTATTCGACCGACGCGAAAATCCAGGAAAACGACCTTGTCGTCCTGCGCGACGACCGCCATTTCTTCCCCGAATACAAGGCGGTCTTTCTTTACCGCCAGAACCTCCATCCGCGCGCCGTAGCGGCGCTCAATCATTTCGGCGGAATTGACGAAGCAAAAATGATCTCGCTCAACGCCGCCGCGGAGCGTTCCAAGGATTACGCCTACGCCGCGTCGCTCTATTTCCATCCCGCGAACAGCCATGCCGCACCCCGTCGCGAGCTCTGGACCAACCTGGCCCGCTGGACTGGCCGCCATCTTGAGCTGGCGGGGATCTCGCTTCTTCTTTCCGTCCTGATCGGCTTGCCGTTAGGCATCGTCGCCAGCCGCGGCGGTCCAGTTGGGCAGATCATCCTCGCGATTGTCGGAATGATCCAAACCATCCCCTCGCTTGCCCTGCTTGCGCTGCTCGTTCCCGTCCCGTTTCTCGGCATCAGTGCGACGACCGCGATCGTGGCGCTCTTTCTTTACGGGTTGCTCCCGATTGTGAGAAACACTGCGACCGGTTTGCAGGAAATCCCGGCGGCGCTGCGCGATTCCGCCACCGCGCTTGGGCTCGAGTCGGGTGCGCGGTTACGAAAAATTTATCTGCCGCTCGCCTCGCGGACGATTCTCGCCGGAATCAAAACTAGCGCGGTCATCAATATCGGGACTGCCACCCTGGCGGCGTTGATTGGCGCGGGCGGACTGGGCGAGCCGATCTTGAGCGGGCTCAATCTCAACGACCACGCCACGATTCTCGAAGGCGCAATCCCGGCCGCGCTCCTCGCCCTGCTCGTGCAGGGATTATTCGACCTGCTCGATCGTTTCTTAATCCCGCGCGGTTTGCGCCTCTAGCCCGTTGTCTTTCTCCGCAAACTGACTCGGGACGAGAATCGCGTCCCGCATTCCGTGCAGCAATTTTTTGTCGGCCGGACAGATCGTGGCGAGCGCGCCGCGCAAATTCACGCCTTCCGCTTCGACGAAATAATAAGGCGTCAGGCGGACGCGGCCGCGCATCGTTTTCAATTCCTCGGTCGCGGGATCCCAGTAAGGGTGATCGAAAAGGCGTCCCTTGTGAAATTTCTGCATGATCGTCGGTTCGCGTTCAAAATTGGCGAGGGCGTCGTCGATTCGCTGTTCCCATTCCGCGTGCGGCAGGTCGGCCCCGAGCGCCACTCCGCGGCTGCCCCAGCCTAACGGTGAGAACCCGCTCACCTTGAGGAGAAGATCGCGTTCTTTCTGGCTAAACCGGGCCGCTTCCCGCCAATCCTGGATCTCCAGCCGCGGGATGACCGCGTGCTGCGGCAACGGCGTCGGATCGAGGATCCAGGTGTAGGGAATGATTTTTTGCAGGGTCCGAAAATATTTGTCGCCCAGTTCGCGCCGCCAGAATTCGCGCAGCGGTTGCAGCCAGAAAAGCGCGAACCACATTTTCTCCTCCAGATAGGGCTTGAACGGCGGGGTGACCATGAGTTCGCCGCGCCCGGCCGTCTCGATCAGTGTCGTGATTCCGGGCAGATTCGGAAGATCGAACAATTCGAAGAAACGGTAAACATCGCGGCCCGCTTGCGGTTGGTAATTCTCGGCCGGCTCAACTTTCCAGGAACGCTCCGGAAAACGCTCGTTCAGGTGCCTAACGATCCATTCCATCTCCGGCCGGTAAGTGGCCGACTCCTCCGAGACGACGATGTCCCCACCGTTAGGCAAGACCGTGGCGAACCCATCGAGCATTCCGTCGACACCTCCGATCACCTCGGAGCCGAGGTTGGTGTAGGTCTGGTTGAGCCACGCCGTCAGCCCAATCCCGCCCGGAACCGAATCGACCTCGGCAATCGTCCAGCCTTCATCCGTCAGCACGAGATCGGGTCGGATAACCCGCGGGAGATCTTCGCGGAATTCCTTCCGGCGCGAAAACTCGATCAGCTCTGGCGGTTTTCCGATATCGAGATAGCGCGCCACCCACGCCGGCTGCTTCCCCTTCACGCTCTGCTGGTAAAGCTGATTGCAGGCGCGCTGAAAGACGAAAAGCTGATGGCCGAGCCGCTCGAGGTCGGCGCGCTGTTTTTTATCAATCGCAAAGGGCTCGGGCGAGAGAAGCCATTCCTTTTCGGCGAAGAGACTTTCTTCCGGACGAGCCTCGCGGATGGCGGTTAAACGGTCGATTTCAGTCAGCATCAGGCCCCGCAACTTTCAACGCCTCGCGTGCGCCGTCCAACCAGATTCTCCCGCACTTTCAGGTGCACTCCTTCGCTCCGCCGATCTCAGGAATGCGCCGGCATTTCCAGTTTCGGCAGGACAGATTCGATCGCGGCCCGGTCGGCTTCCAGCCATGGCGGCAGGACGAGGCTTTCGCCTAACGAATGCATGGCTTCATCGACATGAAAACCGGGACCGTCCGTCGCGAGCTCGAAGAGCACCCCGCCCGGTTCGCGGAAATAGACGGACTTAAACCAGAAGCGATCGATCACCGGCGTCGGCTGGGCGCCATTTTTCGCCACCTCCGCACGGACCTCCAGCTCGTGCCCATCATCCTCCATTCGCCAGGCGAGATGATGGACACTGCCCGTGCCCCAGGCGCCGCGGCGCGCCGTCGGCAGCGTTCGCAGATCGACGTACTGACCCGATCTCCCCTCGCCCAACCCGTAACGCGTCCAACCTCCTTCCTCGCCGATCCGGTAAAATCCGAGCGCGGCGCTCAGAAATTTCACCGTCGGTTCGAGCGATTGCTCCACCAGGCGCGCGCTCTCCAGGCCGCGAATCTGATGTCCCACCGGGATGGGGCTATGCTCCCACGGAGTAAACGGCCTGCCTAGCGAACTGGCACTTTCCGTTAGCGCGAGCCGCAGGCCGTGCGGATCGACCAGCGGCAGAACGCGCTCCCCAAAACGCGTTTCGATCGCGCCGGTTTCCGCGCCGTACCGTTCTAGGCGCGCGCTCCAAAACGACAGGCTGCCCGGTGGAATCGCGAGCGAAACCTCGGTGCTCAGTCCGTAGCCCTCGCGATGCGGAGCGAGCTGTGCCCATGGAAAAAAGGTGAGGTCGGTGCCGGGACGGCCTTCGGCGTCAGCGTAAAACAGATGATAGGTGCCGGGGTCATCCTGGTTGACGCTCTTCTTGACCAGCCGCATCCCGAGCACGCCGGCGTAAAAATCCAGATTCTCCTGCGCCGGGCCGGCAATGGCGGTGATGTGATGGAGTCCGCGGATCGGGTTCATGTCGCACTCTCGCGCAACTTGCTCGGCAGGAAAATGCGCTATCGTCCCATTGATGAAGCGTCTTCTTTTCTGCCTGGCCGCTTTGATGCTGGCCAGCAGCGCACTGGCCGAGACGCCAATTATCTTTCTCGTCCGGCACGCGGAACGCGCCGCGATCAGCGGGCGGGTCCCGCCCGACACCGGTCTCTCCGCGGCTGGTCGCGCCCGTGCCCAGTCACTCGCGCAGCTCCTAAAGGACGCAAAACTCACCGCCATTTTCACTTCGGAATACAAACGGACCGAGCAAACAGCGGCTCCGCTCGCCGAGTCGTTAGGCATTCGTCCGGAGGTGATCGCAGCGGATGATCTGCGGTCGCTCCTCTCGAAGATGAAATCGGCGCGAGGGAATGTGCTTGTGGTTGGACATTCCAACACCCTGCCACAAATCATCAACGCGCTTGGCGTTTCGGAGCGGGTCGCGATCAGCGAATCCGATTACGACAATCTTTTCCTCGTCGTGCGCGATCCGGAGCCGCGACTGGTTCGCCTGCACTTTCGTTAGGCGCGATTACTTCTGCTCGAAGATTTCGTTGCGCCGGACGCGTTCCCCTTTGAGGAAGACGTTCGAGATGGACGAAAGCGCGCGCACGTCCTGCAAGGGGTTGCCATCGACGACCAGGAGCGACGCCTCTTTCCCTTTCTCGATCGTGCCGATGCGCTGGTCAGCCCGGAGCAAGCGGGCGGCGTTCCAGGTCGCTGCCTGCAAAGCGACCTCGGGCGGAATCCCCGCCGCCACCCAGAGCTCGATCTCCCGTTGCACCGTCGGGCCGTGCAGGACGAGAAAATTCCCGGCGTCCGAGCCGGTCACGAGCATGATACCGGCGTGCCAGGCCTTGAGCAGGTTGCGGCCGCCGATCTCCAGCGAGAGTGGATAATGGCTCAGCCCATCGCGCATTGCCTTCATCTCCGCGCTGCTCGCGGCGTGCTCGGTGCCGGTGAGAAGGTCCTTGGTCGTGACCTGCTGAACGAGCGATCGCTTGAGCAGGTCGGTTTTTCCCTTGGCAAAATCCGAGAGCCCCTCAACCACGCTCAAGGTCGGATCGAACGCGATCCCCTTCGCTTTCATCTCCGCAATCGTAGCGTCGGGGATGTCGTCACGAAAAGAGCCGTGCTCGATCGAGTCCGCGCCTAACGAGACCGCGTCCGCCACATCGCGAGCGTCGCCGGTATGGATCGAGGCCGGCAACTTCTTCGCGTGCGCCTCCTCTACGACCGCGCCGAGGAGTTTCAGATCCATGCGGTTAAAGCTGTAGCCAGGCACGCCGCATTCGAGCACGCCCTTGATCGCGTTCACGCCTTTGGCCGCCAGTTCATCGACCTGCCGGCGCGCTTCCTCCTGCGATTTCGGAATCCGCAGGAACTGCGCGTTGAAACCGGCGCGCGCCATCTCCGGCATGTTCTTCGCATATTCGGTCCCGTGTCCCCCTTCCGCGGTGAAAAGCGGACCGCACAGGAAAAGTTCGGTCCCCAATCTTTCGCCGCTATTGAAGCGCCGGCGCAGTTCGATCATGTCGTCGACCTTGTCGCCGACACTGCGAACCGCAGTTACCCCGCTGTAGAGATAGGCTTCGAGCGCGCGCTCGTTCGCTTTCGCCGGATCGAACTTCGTCCAATCATCGTAAAAGCCACCAGGCCCACCGATATGAACGTGCACATCGATCAACCCGGGCAGCACGGTCTTGCCGGCGCCGTCGATCGGCTCCGCGTTGAGCGTTTTCGCGTCGGGGAAATTACCGTCGTAAACCTCGGCGATCTTTCCTCCCCTAACGAGGACCGCACCCGACTCAATTACCTTCCCGTTGCCGACAAAGATGCGTGCGTTTTGGATTAGCCAGTTCTGCCCGCGACGAAGATCGCGCGCCAGGATACGCGCCTTGACCAGATCGTGCTGGCTCCACGCCTGGTAGGCTCCGAGGAAAACAAACGGGAGCAGCACCACCAGCACCCAAAGCTTGGCCGAGGCGCGCAGTTTCTCCTCTTTCTCCCAGCGAAACAATTTCGTCGCGATGAAGGTCCCGACCGCAGTGGTGAGAAGAAGCGCGACAACGGAGAGCCAGTTGGCCATGATCGTTTCGCCCCGCTGCATGATTCCGCCGATCCCGGTCATGAGATAAGTCGCCGGAATGAACTGCGTAATATTTTGCAGCCAATGCGGCATGTAGGTGATCGGAATGGTCGCGCCGCTCAGGAAGAGCATCGCCATGTAGATCGGCTGGATGAGGATATTGCTTTCCTGCGAGGAATTGACGACTGCGGCGATGATCAGGCCTAACGAACGGAAAGCGATCGCTCCGAGGCAGACGAAGATGATGAGCGAGAAAAGCTGCGGCGGCAGCGCCATTCCATAGAACTGATGGGCGAGAAAAATGATCAGGACGACGCTGGGAACGAAAAGCACGACACCGGTAATCATGGAGGCGGCGAGCAACGGCACCGGCGTAATCGGCGTCACCTTGTAGCGGCGGAGGACGTTCTCCTCGCGCTCCTGCACGGCGCGCATGCCGGCGCCGAAGAGGCCATTCCCGAGAATGCCCAGGACCACGACCATCGCCACCACTTGGAGAATGGCCGAGCCCTGATTGGCATCGAACATCTGGGCGAAGATGAAAAAGAACATGAGGGGGAAAAAATAATTGAAGAACAGGACCGTCCGGTTCCGGGCCGCGAGCTTGAGATCGATCTTGAGCAGGGCGAGAAACGCTTTCATGTCGTTAGTCGCGGAGGCGTTTTCCGGTTAGCTCGATGAAAACGTCCTCCAGTGTGGGGCGATTGAGATGCACGTCGGCCAGTTCCAAGCCTTGGGCGTCGATCCATTTGATCAACTCGACCAGCGTCTTCGCCGGCCGGCCCGAGCTGACGGAAATCTTCTGGCGATCATCGCTCACAATCGTGCGGATGGCGTCCGGCCAGGTCGGCAATTCGACCGGCGGGAGCGGCTGCCCTAACGAGATATCGATGCTCGACTGCGTCGCGCTCTTTTGCTGCAACTCGCGCGGCGAACCGATCGCGATGATGACGCCGTCGTCGATGATCGCGACTCGGTCGCAGAGCCGCTCCGCTTCCTCGATGTAATGCGTTGTCATCAGGATGGTGCGTTTCTCGGCGCGCAGTTCTTCAATCAAATCGCGGATCTCGAGGCGCACCTGCGGATCGAGTCCGGTCGTCGGTTCGTCGAGAAAAAGCATCTGCGGGTCGTTGATCAGCGCGAGGGCGAGAGCGAGCCGCTGCTTCTGTCCGCCAGAGAGCGTCGCGTAACCAGCCTCGCGCTTTTCCCAGAGCTGGAGGCGGCGGAGGAGCGCGTCGCCGTCGACATTCTTGGAATAAAATGCGCCGAAGAGATCGAGCGCCTCATGCACCTTGATCTTGTCCGGCAGATTCGTCGCCTGCAGGCAAACGCCGATCCGATTCTTCAATGCCTGCTTCTGCCGATCCGGATCGAAACCGAGCACCTTCACTTCGCCGCCGGAGCGCGGGCGCAGACCTTCGAGGATTTCGACCGTCGTCGTCTTGCCGGCGCCGTTGGGCCCGAGCAAACCGAAAACTTCACCGGCGCTGACCTCGAAGTCGATTCCCTTAACCGCTTCGAGCGTTCCGTAGGATTTGCGCAGGCCGCGCGCAAAAATAACCGGTTCGCTCATCTGGACGGCTCCTTTCGCCTAACGAGCCGCGGGATCTGCGTCAAGAGAAACAACAGGATCAACCCGCCGCAGGCTTTGGCGAAGAGTTCGCCATGCTGCACGTAAAAGGTGAGCACACCATTCGTCGGCACTGCCACCGTGCCGGTCAGCACGCCCTCGGTAAACTGGCTCCTCTTGGAATCCAGCAGCACCTGTGTGACTCGGCCGAAACGATTCACAAAACACGTCACGCCGGTGTTGGCCGCGCGTGCCATCGGGCGGCGCGTCTCGACGCAGCGGAAAATCGCGTTCTCCAAATGCTGCTGCGAACCGGCCGAGCGCAGAAACCAGCCGTCGTTCGTCACGTTGGCGAGCAGGTTTGCGCCGCGCAGGACAAATTGCCGGGTCAATTCGCCGAGCGTGTCCTCGAAACAAATCAGCGGCGCCACTTTCACCTGATCGGTCGTTAGGCGGAAGACGACCGGCTCTTTTCCCCGGGTAAAATCGGCCGGTACCTGGTCGCCCACGATTTTCGAGATGAACGGCACGGTGTTTCGGCCGGGGACGTATTCGCCGAACGGCACAAGGTGCAACTTGCGATACTCCTGGATTTTCTCGCCGCCGCTCGAGATGAGAAGCGCGGCGTTGTAGTCTCCGTTTTGGTCGGCATCGATCGTGCCGAGAAGCAGATCGGTCTTGATCGAGGCCGAGAGATCCATCACGAACCGGTAATTATCCTGGTCGAGCAGCGCCGGGGCGGGCGTGGAACTCTCCGGCCAGATGATCAATTGCGGCGGCGGTTGCATGGCGAGGCCGACCCGTGTCAGCCGATCGAATTGCGCAAAGATTTTCGCCTGAAACTCGGGGCTGAATTTTTCTTCGCGCGGGACGTTGGCCTGCACCGCGGCGATGCGCAGCGGCTCGGTCTCGGCCGGCATCTGGAGTTGGCGAATGCCGTAGCCGCAAAGGCCTACGATCGCAGCCAGCGTGAGCGTGAAGTCGTAGTGCGGTCGCCGAATCTGGATCCGGCTCTCGATCGTGAATCGCCGCACCGTCGCGACGCCGATGACGTTGGCGAACGCGACCAAGAAGGACAGACCCGCCACGCCGGTGATCTCCGCCACTTGAATAATCGGCAAAACGTCGTGCAACGGAACACCGAGCCCGTTCCAGCCCCAGCCGCTGAACATCCAGCCGCGAACCCATTCCAGCGCCGTCCAACCGGCGGCAAGAATGAGCGCGAGCCCGAGGTTGCGAATCGAACTCAGCCAGGGCGAACGTGCCTCCGGTGGCGAGTCGTTAGGCTGAGAAGTCGGCCAGCCAGCACGGCGTGGCGGAGGCGCGGGGAGCGGACGCGGGCGAAGCAATCCGGCGAGCCAAGCCCAGAGCGCAAAATAGACGCCCATGTAAAGGCCGACCAAGATCATTCCCGGCACGGTCACGGTGTAGAGCCACGAAAAGACGCCCCAGAAAAAAATCACCCCGGCGACGTAGCCGAGCAAAAGATCGCGCAGCCAGCGCCGCTTTGTCCCTTCGCCTGAAAACCAGACCGCCGCCAAGAGCGGCGTGAGCGCGATCCAGCAAATCCACGTTTGCTCGAAGGGCGCAAAGCAAAGCGTCGTGAGCACGCCGGTGGCCATCGCGGCGAGCCACGGCCAAAATCTGAGCCACTTACGGGTCGGCGAAGTTTCGCTCACTCGAAAATCAGGAGCGACGTCTTCGGCGCCCGGTATCCGCCTTTTGCCGCGACGGATAAACCGCGTCCTTTAGCTCGCGAGCGTGCGCCGGATTAACTCGGAAGGAGGCCGACTTCACGTCGTCCATTGTGCGGACATTGACCTTGTTCGAGACGACGTAATCCTGCGAAATCAAACCGGTGAGGGTGTCGAGGAATTCGGCGCCATCCATTTCGTCCGTCCGATCGGCCAATTGCGCGCCGGCCATCATACCGCCACCGAGACCGATCGTTTTCAGGATCGAAATTTCGCCGCCGTTGAGAGTGATTTCGCTCATAGGGAATTATTCGTTGTCCGCGGGGCACTGTCCAGAAGCCGTTAGGCGACCCGCCGGCGCGCGTCCTCCTGCAGCCATTGCCAGAGTGCTTCGAGTTTCTTCTCCACTTCCGGTTTGATCGCGGCCAACTCCTCCGGAGTGAATTCCTTCCCGGAAGGCCGGCGCTGCGCGAAGAGGTAATACTTGATCTTGGGCTCGGTCCCGGAACCGCGCACCGCGACCCGGGTCTGGTCCGCCAGCTCGAAAATCAGCATCTTTTCCCGCGGGATTTTGTCGCCTTCGACGTCGAGGATGGTGTCGGTCTCGAAATTGCGGACCGCGGTTACCGTGCTTTCCAGCATTTCGTGAGGCGGGTTCTCCACGTAGGTGGCGAGAAGCCGCTGGATTTTGGCCGCGCCTTCGGCGCCCTCGAAAGTCAGCGCACCGTTCTTCTCCTGGTAGTAACCGAGCTCCGCATAAACCTGGTCGAGCAAGCCATCGATCGTTAGGCCAAGCGACTTGGCGTAGGCTGCAACCTCGCAAAACATGATCGCGGCGCCGTTCCCGTCCTTGTCGCGCACGAAATCCGCCCCGCTGTAGCCATAGCTCTCCTCGCCGCCAAAGATGTAATAGGCGGAATGCGCCAGGCGCAGCCGGCGCGTTTCCTTCTCCGGAAGGTCGCGGTAGTCGGACTTCGTTTCTGCACCAAGCGCGCGCTCGTATTTTTCGAGTTTCGCGCCGATGTACTTGAAGCCGGTTAGAGTCTCGACACAGCGCAGGCCGAATTTTTCCGCGATCGCTTTTTGCAGATCGGTCGTGACGAAAGTCTTGATGATGACGCCACGCGAGGCGTTTTCCGCGTTCAGGACTCCCTGTTCGAAAAGCTTTTTCGCGCGGTAATAGGCAATCAGGCCGCCGATTTGATTTCCGGTCAGCAACTTCATTTCGCCTGAGGTCGTCCGCACTGCGACACCCATGCGATCGCAATCGGGGTCGGTCGCGATGACAAGATCCGCCTCGCGCTTTTTCGCGAGCTCGATAGCCAGTTGCAGCGCCTCGGCATTCTCCGGGTTGGGCGATTTCACCGTTGGGAAGCGGCCGTCGAATTCATCCTGCTCTGCCACGACATCGAAGGTGAAACCAAGCCGTTTCAGCATGGGCTTGATGATCACGCCGCCCACTCCGTGGATCGGGGTGTAAACGATGCGCAAACCCCGCTGCGCCCGGACCAATTCCGGATCGAGGACGAGAGTTTCGAGACGCGCCATGTAGGCTTCGTCGACCTCCGAGCCGAGCGTCGAGATCGCTCCATGCGAGTCGTTAGGCTGAGAAGCGTCCACCGCGTTGACCTTGGCAATAATGCCGCTGGCGTGCGGCTCGACGACCTGCGCCCCGTCGCCGAAATAAACCTTGTAGCCGTTGTCGTGGGGCGGGTTATGACTGGCCGTCACAACCACGCCGGCGGCGGCACGCAGATGACGAACGGCGAAGGACAGCTCCGGAGTGGATCGCGGACCGTCGAATATACAGACATCGCAGCCGTTCCGCGCCGCTACCTCGGCGGCGAGGCGGGTAAAATCATGCGAGAAAAAACGGGTGTCGTGCGCGATGACAATTTTCGGCCGCTCGCTCCGGCCTTCCCGCCGGAACCATTCGCAGAGGTATTGCGCCAGCCCCTGGGTGGCGCGGGCTACGCTGTCGTAATTCATTGCGTTCGTCCCGACGCAGGGAAATTGCGGGCGCCCGAGGTCGTTAGGCGTACCACGCTCCGCGGCAGTCACAATCTTGCCAATCGTGCGCCCGCGAATGCCGCCGGTTCCGAAAGCGAGCGAGCGATAGAAGCGGTCGTTCAATTCGGTCCACTCGCCGGCTTCGATCAATTCCGCGATCGACTGGGCGGCGATGGGCGACGCCGTATTCTCCAGAGCGCGCCGAATATTGGCGGCGCTCGACCCCAGCAGTTTGCCCGCCGCCATTCCGTTTTCGATCGTTGCCGCCTCCATCCTGCCACCTTTCCGGCAGCGTCCCTCCATTGCAAGCCAGAGCGTCTGCCTAACGAAGAGGTTTCTTCTTTCGCAGCTGCGGCACCCGGGCGTTTTCCCAAGCCTGCCGGAGAACCGGGGCGAGGGTCGAAACCTTCGCGGAAGCAAGCAGGACGAGGGTGCTGCCGCTCCGACCCCAGGCTCCGGCGGCGGGGCGAAAGGTTTCTGGCGCCCCGCTGATCAGTTTCGCCTGTAGATCGGGCGCGAGTTTCACCATCCCGGACCGCGCATCGG
>DASXYO010000074.1:0-5195 GCA_036502465.1 Chthoniobacterales bacterium | reverse complement strand
CGACGCACGCCGCCGAATGGGAAAAGTTGCAGGCCGAACTGGCTGCTGCGCGCGAACAGGTGGCGCGACTTTACGAACGCTGGGAAGAGCTGGGCGCGATTGCGGGACCATAGCGGCCTGAACCATCCCGTAGCCTAACGTCTGCGCGGAGCCGCGGGCGAGAGTTGCACTCTCTGCGGCAAAATATTCTTGCGACCCAAATAATTGCTCCTATATTGCGCGCTCTCCGTATCAGGTGCGTGAGGACAGTGGACACGGCTTGAGCGGTTTTTTTGTCGTCTGAAACCTCAACGTTTCGGCGGCAGCAATGTACGAAAAATGCCAACCATTAATCAGCTTATTCGGAAGGGACGAAAGAAGGTTTCGGTGAAATCAAAATCACCGGCCCTGAAGAATTGTCCGCAGCGGCGGGGCGTCTGCACCCAGGTCATGACGCGGACGCCGAAGAAGCCCAATTCTGCCTTGCGCAAAGTGGCGAAAGTTCGCCTAACGAACGGCCAGGAAATCATCGCCTATATCCCGGGCGAAGGGCACAATTTGCAGGAACACTCGATCGTCCTCGTCCGTGGCGGACGAGTGAAAGATTTGCCCGGTGTCCGTTATCACATCGTCCGCGGCACGCTCGACTCGTTAGGGGTGGATGGTCGTCGTCGGAGCCGTTCCAAGTATGGCGCGAAACGCCCCAAGGCCGGCGCTGAAGGTGAAGCCAAAGCCAAGGGCGGCAAGAAGAAATAACCAGATTTTCCCATGTCACGTCGTCGTAGAACTTACAAAAAAGAAGAAAAGGTCGATTCCCGTTACGGTAGCGTCGCGGTCGCGCGGCTCATTTCGACTGTCATGAAGCGCGGCAAAAAATCGCTCGCTGAGCGCATCGTTTACACCGCGATCGACAAATCGCGCGAAGGTTCCGATGCGGTCGATCCGCTCGAAGTCGTGAACAAGGCGCTGGAGAATGTCCGCCCTCGCCTCGAGGTGAAATCGCGCCGCGTTGGCGGTGCCACTTATCAGGTGCCGATGGAAGTCACTGCTTCCCGCCAGGTTTCGCTCGCAATGCGCTGGATCGTGACCTACGCCGACAATCGTCGCGGCATGCCGATGGCCGACGCTCTCGCTCACGAACTGAAGGACGCCGCCGCCGGACAAGGCAACGCGATCAAGAAACGCGACGACACCCATAAGATGGCGCAAGCGAATCGCGCCTTTGCACATTTCCGCTGGTAACAAATTTCTCCGTCATGGCCTCTGCGACTCTAGATAAACCCAAATCCGCGAATCCGAATTCGCCGAACCGGAAGTTCCCGCTCGAGAAGACGCGGAACATCGGGATTGCCGCGCACATCGACGCCGGCAAGACGACCCTGACCGAGCGGATCCTTTTTTACACCGGCATGATCCACAAGATCGGTGAAGTGCACGAAGGCACGACTGTGACCGATTGGATGGAGCAGGAGCGCGAGCGCGGCATCACGATCACGTCGGCCGCCACGACCTGCGCCTGGATGCAGAAGCCGGAGCCTGGCGTCTACAAAATGTTCGAGGGCATCAAAATGCGAGTGAACATTATCGACACGCCGGGTCACGTCGATTTCACCGCCGAGGTCGAGCGTTCCTTGCGCGTGCTCGACGGCGCCATCGCAGTGTTCGATGCCGTGGCTGGTGTCCAGCCGCAGTCCGAAACGGTTTGGCGTCAGGCGAACAAGTATCTCGTTCCCCGCATCGCATTCATTAATAAGATGGACCGCGTCGGCGCTGATTTCGATGCCTCGATCGACTCGATGCACAAAAAGCTCGGCGCAAATGCCTGGCCGATTTTGATTCCGCTGGGCAAAGAAGATTATCTCAAAGGCCAACTCGACGTTGTGAACCGCAAGGCGGTTTTCTATCTCGACGACGACTCGATGGGTTCGGTCTACGAAGTGCGCGAGGTTCCTGAGGAAAATAAGGAACAGGTCGAAAAGGCTTACGCGACCCTGGTTGAACAAATTTCCAATATCGATGACGAGATCGCCGAAGCGGTGCTCGAGGAAAAGGAAATCACTCCGGAAATGCTGAAAGCGGGAATCCGCCGGCAGACGATCGCGAATAAATTTGTCCCCGTTGTCGGGGGCTCAGCCTTCAAGAACAAGGGCGTCCAATATCTCGTCGACGCGGTTATCGATTACTTGCCCGGTCCGCTCGACATTCCGCCCGCTGTCGGGATGGAACCGGACACGCATGAGAAAATGGAAGCGCCGACGGACGACAACGGCAAATTCTGTTCGCTCGCCTTCAAACTTTGGAGCGATCCGTTCGTTGGAAAGCTCGTTTTCTTCCGCGTCTACTCCGGTTCGCTGAGCAAAGGGGATAACGTTTACAACCCGCGGACGAACAAGCGCGAGCGCATCTCGCGTCTCATTCAGATTCAAGCCGACAAGCGCGAGGATATCGACACCTGTTACTCAGGCGACATCGCGGCCATCGTCGGCATCAAAAATATCACGACGGGCGACACCCTTTGCGATGAAGATTTTCCCATCCTGCTCGAACCGCCTTCCTTCCCTGACCCCGTTATCTCGATGGCGATCGAGCCGAAGACGAAGCAGGACCAGGAAAAGATGGGCGTCGCCCTCCAGCGTCTTTCCGAAGAAGATCCGACTTTCAAAGTCTTTACCCACGAAGACACCGGCCAGACGATCATCGCCGGCATGGGCGAGTTGCATTTGGAAATCATCCGCGATCGTATGCTGCGCGAGTTCAAAGTCGACGCCAACGCCGGCAAACCGCAGATCGCCTATCGCGAAACCATCACTGCGCCGGCCGACGGCGAAGGCAAGCTGATCAAGCAGTCGGGTGGTCGCGGTCAGTACGGTCACGTCATCGTCAAGGTTGCGCCTAACGAGCGGGGCAAGGGCATCACGATTGAGAACAAGGTCGTGGGCGGCAACATCCCGAAGGAATACATCCCGGCCTGCAAGAAGGGCATCGAGGAAGCCATGCTCAACGGCGTGATCGGGGGCTACCAGGTGATCGACGCCAACATCGACATCGTCGACGGCTCCTATCACGACGTCGATTCGAACGAAATGGCGTTCAAGCTCGCGGCGATTTTCGCAGTCAAAGACGCTTTCAAGAAGGCGAAGCCGATCCTGCTCGAGCCGATCATGAAGGTGGAAAACGCCACCCCGGAAGAATACCAGGGCGACATCATGGGCGACTTGAATCGCCGCCGCGGCAAAATCGCCAGCATCGAAGTGAAGGGCAACCTCACCATGGTGCAGGCTGAAGTGCCGCTGGCCGAGATGTTCGGTTACGCGACTGCCATCCGCTCACTTTCCAAGGGCCGTTCGAGTTACTCGATGGAGCCGTCACATTTCGAACAAGTGCCGCAACAGCTCGTCGCGGCCGTGCTCGACCAGAAGGAGACTAAATAACGTGGCCGACGCACAACGCATCCGCATTCGCCTGAAAGCATTCGACCACCGGATGCTCGATCAATCCGCCGTCGACATTGTCGAGACGGCCAAGCGCACCGGCGCCCGGGTCGCGGGACCGATTCCGCTCCCGACGTTGATTGAAAAATTCACGGTTAACCGCTCCCCGCACGTCGACAAAAAGTCGATGGATCAATTTGAAATCCGCACCCACAAGCGCCTGCTCGACATCATCGAGCCGACCGCCAAGACGGTGGACGAGTTGAAGAAACTCAACCTGCCGGCGGGCGTGGACATCACGATCAAGATTTAAGTTTTAGCAGCACCACTTTTGCCAGCCAACGACCATGAGCATCGGACTTCTCGGAAAAAAAATCGGCATGACCAGCGTCTACGACGCGAATGGCAAGCTGCGCCCGGTCACCGTTATTGCGGCCGGGGATAACACGCTGCTGCGTCGCCTAACGACTGAAAACGACGGTTATTCCGCGATCCAGGTTGGCTTCGACGTGCAGAAAGAATCACGCGTGACCAAGCCGTTGCTCGGCGGATTCGCCAAAGCCGGCTCGGGACCGAAAAAACTCGTTCGCGAATTCCGTCTCGAGAAAGACGCGCCGGAAGGCGACATCGATCTGGCGGTCACCCAATTTCAGGCGGGCGACTGGGTCGACGTAGTCGGCAAGTCGAAGGGCAAGGGTTTCCAGGGCGTGATGAAGAAGCACAATTTCCACGGCCAGGGAGCGGCGCACGGTTCGAAGACGCACCGACGCAACGGCGCTATCGGCAATCGTTCCACTCCGGGCCGCATCTGGAAAAACATGGGCATGCCCGGACACATGGGTGACGAGCGCGTGACTGTGCAGAATCTGCAGGTCCTGCAGGTGCGCGAAGCGGATAAAGTAATTTTAATCAGCGGCGCCGTCCCAGGTGCGAATGGCAGCTATGTCGTCATTCGTCCGGCTTTGAAGAAACCCGCTGCAGCCGAGGCCAGTAAATGAGCGCGAAAGTTTTAACCGCAGACGCCGCGAAAGAGGCGAAAATCAATTTGATCGAGAACGGTCGCGGCACGCAAGCGATGCATGATGCCGTCGTCGCGATGCGTGCGGCACGCCGTTCCGGTTCGGCTAACACGAAGACGAAGGCCGAAGTGAATCTCTCGGGCGCGAAACCGTGGCGCCAAAAAGGCACCGGGCGGGCGCGTGCGGGCTACAAGTCCTCGCCGGTTTGGCGTGGTGGTGGTGTCGTGTTTGGTCCGAAGCCGCGCGATTACACGAAGAAAGTTTCGAAGACGGTTCGCCGTCTCGCGTTCCAAAAGGCGCTGAGCGAGCGGATCAAAGCCGGCGATGTCCTGACGGTGGACGGCTTCAGCGTGAAGGAACCGAAGACGAAGGCGTTCATCAGCCTGGTCAAAGGTCACACCGACGCGAAGAAGGTGCTGCTCATTTCCGATTCGTTCGAGGAGAATTTCTATCGCTCGGCGCGCAACGTTCGGCCGGTCCTGCTCGCGACTGCGGCGGACGTGAACACCGAACAATTGCTCGCGTTCGACAAAATCATTGTGACCGGCAAGGCGCTCGAGCACCTGGCTTCAAGGACAAACTCATGAAGGAGCCCTACGATTTAATCCAGACGGTGCAGTTGACTGAGAAGGCCTCGCTCTTGAGCGAGAAGCTCAATCAGTACGTCTTCCGCGTCAGCCCGCGCGCCAACAAGATCCAGATCAAGCAGGCGATCGAGCTTCTCTTTAAAAAGAAGGTCGTCTCCGTGAACACCTGCAATTACGCC
>DASXYO010000073.1:0-6302 GCA_036502465.1 Chthoniobacterales bacterium | reverse complement strand
GCCTAACGTTGTCGGTTGCGGTCACGGAATTCCAATGGGAAACGCCAGTTTGCCCGACCGGTTGCAGCGTTTCGCGGAGAGCTTTAAGCGGCCGCGCCGCGGGCGTTATGCCGACACGCCGGCCGTGGTGAGCGCGGCTGGAGTGGAGTCGCTTCCGCCAGCGCCCTTCGATCCGGTGCCGTTGGCGACCGCCGGAGCGTTGCTCATCGCGGGGGTTGCACTCGGTTCCGGCTACATGGAAGACCGGTTGAGCGATTAACCAGGCCGCGGCTACTCGTTAGGGCAACGAACTCGCAACTTCGGCGAAGTTGCCAATCGATTCCCCGCGAAAGTTTGGTCCGCCTTCAGCCAAGCCGGTGAATTGGTTCCATTCAAGTTTCCACTCGAGCGTGTCGCAGCCGGGATGGTGATTTTCCCGTTGGGCCCAGTGGCCGCGCCATCAAGCAGCGCGAGCTGTTCACCGGTGTTACTGACATTCATCGCGGGCAATCGATCGCCCATAAACAGATTCTCGTTAATGAAGCCGACTTGTTCGTCGAAAGCGGAGGTCGAGCCGAAGAACCAGGCCGCCGCCGGACCGTCGAGCGCTTCGCCGCGATAAATCGTGCCGAAGTCTGTCGTGTCGTTCGTCGTGATGGTGGGATCGGTGACAATCGTCGTGTCGTCGCTGAAACAGAGAACCTTGAGTGAGGTGGAAATCTTGTGCGGGAATTCGCGGGACTGGAGGTTCATATTCATGCCGCGATTAAGCCGGAGCGACGCGAAAGGGTCAAACAGACTCGGGTTGCGGGGGCATCCGATCACACGTCGAACTTCGTAACTTCCCCGTATGTTTCCTTTGCCCACCAAAACTCTTCCGCCGGATGCCGAGTCATTACGCGCTGCGCTTGAGGAAAGCATTCGGCGCGTCGTTAGGCCAGAAAGCCCGATCGTCACGGTGGAAGACGCCAGCTATCCGCAGCTGGCGGCGATCCGGCTTTCGCTCGATGGCGCGAGCGCGGGAGAGCGGCCGCCGCCGCGACCACCTCTGCCAGTGAGCCCGGTCGAGCCCGGGTTGCGGGTTAAGAATTTAGAGATCAGTGGGCGACCGATCATCGTGCAGCGGGCCAAGGTAGAACTCACCTGCTCCGCGTACGACGTGCAACTCGACCAGGGACGAGACCGGGACGGTAATGTGCTTCTGCTCCTTCAAGAGGCGACGAACGGGCACCTGGAAGTCGCGATCGCGCTGAGTGATCTCGAGGCGCTACTACTCGCCGGCGCGCAAACGGAAGCGGCCAAGCAGGGCGTGAAGGTGGAGAGCGTCCGAATCGAGCTCCAGGGCAGTTCCGAGCGCGCACTCGAGGTGATCGTCCACGTCAGCGCGAAGAAGCTCTTTCTTAACGCCGCGCTCCGGATCAGCGGCAGCGTGGCGATCGACGCACAATTGAACGCCCACCTTTCCGGGCTGGGGTGCGATGGTGAAGGAACGCTCGGGACGCTCGCCTGCGGTTTTATTGCGCCGCATCTGCAGCGCTTCAACGACCGGGAATTTTCTCTCCTCGCCCTGCCGTTAGGCGAAGTGAAACTGCGCGACATCCGGATCGCGACCGGAAGGGAGTTGCGGGTGACGGCGGAATTTGGCCGGCCTGCCTAACGAATCGAGGAAAGGAAGGCGCAAAAAAATGGACGAACGCGCCGGGGAAGCGCATCCGCCCTTTTTCGTCCTGATGCCGTCAGGCAGTCAGGAAATGATTAAGCGCCAGTCCAGTAGTAGGGGCTGACCGCGTAATAATCATAGACCTGCTTGTTCCACGTCAGATCATGGAGGTTTGCCATTCGTTAGGCGCGAAATAGGTCGCGCTTTCCAGTTTGGCCTTATTGGCGTGGAGAACATAGCCAAGCGTCGCCTTCTGACTCTGACGGACCAGCTTCCAGGGCACCATCGTCAGCTTGTCGCCTCGATTGATGAAGCTGTCATCGAAAGAGACAACCGCGTAGGCGATCCGGCCGGATTTCGCATCCATCACGACCTGCTTAATGCCGCCGATCTGGTGGCCACTCTGGTCGAACAGCTTTGAGTCATCCACCGTGCTCATGCGGACAAGCTTCTTACCCTGAGTATTAGGAAGCTGTTGCACCCAGGTGTTGGCCGTGCGGTCGCTCCAACTGCTTTTATCGAAGCTTTTTTCCTGGGTAAGTCGTTCCTTTGTCAGGTTCATGGTGAAGTTGATTTCGTCTTCGCCTTTCTTCCTCAATTGGATGGCGTCCCACTTCACCGGGGTGAGTTTATCGCCGATGCCGAGCCAACCGCCCGTCGCGAGAATCGCGTAGGTCGTTTCACCGGTGTTCTCGTCGAAGACGACATCGTTGATCTGTCCGATGTCTTCGCCGTTGCCGTTGTAAAGATCGGCCCCGACGACGTTCGAACTGCGCAGGAGTTGGCCGTCGAACTTCATGTTCATCGTGTTCTGCGCGGTGGTCGTCCGGTTATACTCGGAGGTTGTCGTGGTCTGCTGCGCCAAGGCCGGCGAGGCGCTCAGCCCCAAAGCGAGGCAGCAAATTGTCACGGCGGTTGATAGTTTCTTCATAGCTATTTTCCTTTCGTTGCAGGGCGATCCGAAAAGACCGCTGTTCTCACGCAGCCGAGTCGCGAGAATGCCAGCACTGACCCGGCAAGCACGGGGGAAAGTCTCCCAGATCCGGAAGAGTGTTTACCGGCTCGAACCTCCCTTGGTTTCGAGTTTCTTTCCAGCCAAAGGGGAATCCCCTCGCTGTTCCACAACATACCACGGGCCGGGATTTTTTCCAGTCGATGGGAGGGATTTCTCCACTAGTCTGGAGGTCGAAAATGAATCTGAGAACGAATTCCGATCCGCCGCGCGCCGCGCTCGGATGGCTGCTCGCGCTGGCCGGCGCGAGCCTCGCGCTGCATTGCCTAACGAACGGGCAATATGGCTTTCACCGCGACGAGCTCGGCGTGCTGGATGACGCGCGCTATCTCGACTGGGGTTACGTTTCTTACCCGCCCATTACGCCTTTCCTCGCGCGAATCGCCCTCCTGCTTTTCGGGCCGTCGCTCGTCGGGGTGCGTTTCTTCGCCGCCCTCGCGCAAAGCGTCGCCATGATCTTCACCGGGTTGATGGCGCGCGAGTTAGGAGGAAGGCACTGGGCTCAGGTGGTGGCGGCCCTCGCCGCGGCGGTTGCGCCATTAGCCGTCTGCATGGGCACGATGCTGCAGTACATCGCGTTTGATTATCTCTGGTGGGTGCTGGCGGCTTATTTTGTCGTGCGCCTGCTGCGCTCGGAAAATCCGCGCTGGTGGCTCGCGATCGGTGCGGTCTTCGGCCTTGGGATGATGACGAAATACACGATGATTTTTTTCATCGCCGGCGTCGTCGCGGCCGTGCTGCTCACGCCGCTCCGGCGTTATTTGAAAAGCCCCTGGCTCTGGGCGGGCGCGGCGCTCTCGATCGTCATCTTTCTGCCGAATCTGATCTGGCAGATGCAGCACAATTTCATCTCGCTCGCCTTCCTCGATCACATCCACGCCCGCGACGTCAAAATGGGACGGACCGACGGCTATTTCGTGCAGCAGTTCTTCGCGAACGCCAATCTTTTCACTCTCCCGCTTTGGCTGGCCGGGCTTTACTTTTATTTTGTCGCGGCGGCGGGACGTCGTTTTCGCGCGATGGGCTGGATGTTCCTCGTGCCGCTCATTTTGTTTTTCGTCGCGAAGGGCCGCTTCTATTACATGGCGCCCGCTTATCCGATGCTCTTCGCGGCGGGCGCGCTGGTTTGGGAGGAATGGCTCTCGCGCCGCAGTCCGACCGCCGCGCGCGTTGGCCGCAGCGGCACGTGGGCGGCACTCGGGGCCGGTGCTGTTTTCAGTGCAGCGACGATGATGCCGATCGCGTCGATTAATTCCGCGGGCTGGCGCCTAACGAGCAAAATCCACGATAACTTCACCGAGCAAATCGGCTGGCCGGAATTGGCTGCGACCGTCGCCGGCATCTACCAGAGCCTTCCCGAAACGGAGCGAGCGCACACCGCCATCCTGGCTGGCAATTATGGCGAAGCCGGCGCCCTCAATCTCTACGGACACCCGCGCGGATTGCCGGAAGTGATTTGCGGCATCAATACTTATTGGTGGCGCGGCTACGGCGCGGAGCCGCCCCAGGTTGTTATCCTTGTCGGCTTCTCGCGCGAAGGTGCCGAGTGGCTGGCTAATCGCGTCGAGCTGGCCGGCCATGTCACCAACCCATACGGCGTGCGGAACGAAGAGACGAAAGATCATCCCGACATCTTCATCTGCCGCGACTTCAAGAAATCGTGGCCCGAATTCTGGAAAACTTTCCAGCATTTCGGATGATAAAAAGCATGCGCCAGCCCGTCCGGAAGATGAGAATGATTATCCCTGTCGCCTGACTTCTGGAACACTTTGCCTAACGACTATGCTGATCAGGATTGGATTCGATATTGAGTTTGAGCTGCGCGGACCAACCCCGATGGTCCTGATGCTCTTCGTGCATCCGTCGCGCGTGCCGGATTTGCGCGCGCCCGAGGAGTTGCAGGTCGAGCCGCAGGTCGACATTTCCTATTACACCGATCTCTTCGGCAACCGTTGCGCCCGGCTTCTCGCGCCCGCCGGCAACCTCCGTCTCGCTCTTGAAACCCTGATCGAGGACAGCGGCCAACTCGATCCGCAATCGCCCGATGCCATCCAGCACAACATCGAGAACCTGCCCGACGAGACCCTCGCGCTCCTCATGCCGAGCCGTTACTGCGAAGTGGATAAGCTCACCGACGTCGCCTGGAATCTCTTCGGAAAAACGCCGCCCGGTTGGCCGCGCGTACAGGCTATCTGCACCTGGGTGCACAACCACATTCACTTCGATTACCAGCGCGCCCATCCCTCGAAATCCGCCTTCGACGTTTACACCGAGAAGCAGGGCGTCTGTCGCGATTTCAGTCATCTCGCGCTCACCTTTTGCCGCTGCATGAATATCCCGGCGCGTTATGTCACCGGCTACATGGGAGACATCGGCGTGCCGGTTGTCCTGCCGATGGATTTCAGCGGCTGGTTCGAAGTTTACCTGGGCGATCGCTGGCACACCTTCGACGCCCGCCACAACGTCCCGCGCATCGGCCGCATCGTGATGGCAACCGGGCGCGACGCGGCCGACGTTGCCCTAACGACAAACTTCGGGAGCGCGACCTTGAAGAAGTTCTTCGTCATCAGCGATGAAATCAACGAGGCCGCGTGAAGCCCGCCGAGAGTTAGGCAAACGGATGCCGTTACACCGGAGTTAGCTGTGCCAGCCGCACTCGGTATCGGCATTACGACCTACAACCGAAGCCGGCACCTTGAAACGTGCCTTGCTCGGGTGCGAGAGCTCACCGCGCCGCCCTTTCATTTGGTCGTCGCCGACGACGGCTCGACGGACGAAACGCAAGCCCTTTGCGCACATCAAAACGTCACCTGCATCACGGGCAAGAACATGGGGATCGCCTGGAACAAGAACCGCGCACTCTTTTTCCTCGATCGCATCATGGAGTGCGACGTCATCATCTTGCTGGAGGACGATTCTTATCCGAACAACTTCGGCTGGCAGGCCAACTGGGTGGAAGGCGCGGAAAGGTGGGGACACGCTAATTTCGCCGTCGAGCCGCTGCGCGCTGACTTCCTGAGCGGCGAAGGAAGTGTGGTTCATCCGTATGTATCGTCATCCGTCTCCGGCCAATGTGCCGCGTTCAGTCACAGCGCCCTCTCGGTGTGCGGTTACCTCGACTCAAGATTCAAGGGTTATGGCTATGAGCACGCCGAGCATTCCGCGCGTCTTGTGCGCTCCGGGTTCGGAGGCGAGATGAAGATTTCCAAGCGAGGGGAGGAAGATCCGCACTTCTATCTCCTTGCCGCCGATCTCTCGGTCTCGCCCGTGGAGAGTTATCGTGACGAAGACTCGCTCGACGCCAACTGGCTGGCCTGGACCAAAATGTATGGCGACCCGACCTATCGTCATCCCTGGCGAACGCGGGCGGAGTTTCGTCAATTCCGTTGCGAGATAAACACCGCGACTCGGCAGACTGATTTCTCACTCGCCCGCAGACTGATGCTCGCCGCGAAGTGGAATCGGTGGCGCCGCGCTATCGGATCCTTTCCGACCCGCTAACACTGCTTCCCTACTGCTTGCTCAGCCGCCGGAAGAGCCACGCCCCGATCACGATGAAGAGCACATTCGGAAACCAAACAAGCAGTTCCGGATGAATCTTTGCGTTCCCCCGCATCGTGTCGGCGATGATGATGAAGAGAAAATAAAAGA